>NZ_CP139478.1:720000-1020000 GCF_034259105.1 Limosilactobacillus reuteri
AACAGAACAACAAGCTGACCGCTTGTCGAGGATAGGTTTGGAAAACCGAAAGTACACAAGGGCGCGTAGTACCGGTTATGGTGAAGGTAAAGGTATGAGTGTCACTATCCAAGACCTGGTCTTGGATCGCAATAACCTTAATCAGGCTTATTTGCGAGTTAAGAGAAATAAAGGAGCAGCAGGCGTTGACGATATGACAGTCAATGACCTTCTGCCATATCTCAGAGAAAATAAGACGGAACTGATCGCTAGTTTGCGTGAGGGCAAGTATAAACCAGCTCCAGTCAAACGGGTAGAAATTCCGAAGCCTAATGGTGGAGTAAGAAGACTTGGAATACCAACGGTGGTGGACCGAATGGTTCAACAAGCTGTAGCCCAAATTCTTACGCCTATCTTTGAGCGTATTTTCTCTGATAATAGCTTTGGCTTCCGTCCCCACCGTGGGGCCCATGACGCTATTTCAAAAGTAGTAGATCTTTATAATCAAGGTTATCGAAGAGTTGTCGACTTAGACCTAAAAGCCTATTTTGATAACGTTAATCATGACTTGATGATTAAGTATCTCCAACAATATATTGATGACCCATGGACACTAAGACTCATTCGTAAGTTTCTAACTAGCGGAGTCTTAGACCATGGGCTTTTCGCTAAGAGTGAAAAAGGAACCCCACAAGGAGGGCCATTGTCACCACTACTGGCGAACATCTATCTAAATGAGTTGGACGAAGAGTTGACTAGACGTGGTCACCACTTTGTGCGCTATGCGGATGATTGTAACATCTATGTTAAAAGTCAACGAGCCGGAGAACGAGTAATGCGAAGCATTACCCAGTTTCTAGAAAAGCGCTTGAAAGTTAAAGTGAACCCAGATAAAACCAAAGTCGGTAGCCCGCTACGGTTGAAGTTTCTTGGCTTTTCGTTGGGTGTAGACCACAATGGGGCCTACGCCCGTCCAGCTAAACAATCGCAACAACGAGTAAAGAAAGCACTGAAGTTATTAACTAAACGTAATCGTGGAATATCTCTGACAAGAATGTTTGAAGAAATTCATTGAAAAATGCGTGGGTGGCTTCAGTACTACTCAATTGGGAAACTAACTAACTTTATTCAACGCCTTGACAAGTGGTTGAGGGTCCGAATAAGGCAGTATATTTGGAAGCAATGGAAAAAGTTTAAAACTAAGGTAACTAACTTACAGAAGTTGGGGCTGCCCCAGCATGATGCATATGTCTTCGCTAGTACCCGAAAGGGCTACTGGCGAACTGCACATAGTAAGACCTTGAGCTATTCTCTAACTAATAGAAAACTGGAACAACTCGGACTTATGAATATGTCCAAGACGCTCCAGTCAATTCAATGTGATTAAGTTGTCGAACCGCCGTATACGGAACCGTACGTACGGTGGTGTGAGAGGTCGATAATTGAACTAATCAATTATCTCCTACTCGATTATGTCTGGTATGAATTTAGCTAGGCAGTAACAGTACAACAATGGTAAGCAGTCAATAACAACACGTCTAGCTCTAGCTACCCCGGATCTCCTATACTGAGACTATCATCAGTAAGGAGATTTTTATGTATGACAGAACAAAATGAAATTATTACCCCGGTCTTCAAAAATAAAGCAAGTGATTTTAAGAAGCACGTTTTTACGGCACGCCCTGCCGTAAAAATCAATGTAAATGAAGTCGAATTAACTATTTTTAAGGGAACTAATTCTATTTTGGCCTCAGATATCGCTAAAGTGGTTATTCGTTATGCTCGTTAATTGGCATGATCCAGATCATATCTATTTAGTCTGCGGAAAAACCGACATGCGAAAGGGCATTGATGGGCTCGTAATGGTGATTGCCGAAAACTATGGATTAGAATTATATAGCAATTCGCTTTTCTTATTTTGCGGTGGACGGAATGATCGCTTTAAAGGATTGTTTTGGGATGGCGAGGGCTTTATTATGCTCTATAAACGGTTTGAAAATGGCCACCTTAGTTGGCCGAGAAACAGTAATGAAGCCAAAGAATTATCTGCTCAACAGCTCGACTGGTTATTGCAAGGACTGAACCCATTACCAATTCGTAAAATTCAAGCTGTTCGACCGGGAAGTTTTTATTGAGTTACCTCTATTTAAAAGAAGAGGCCGGGAAAAAACTCCTAGTTGAAAATAAAAATCCGTACAATGAATTCTACAAAGATTCATTGTACGGATTTTTATGTACACAGGAAATCGTTCCTGATATAATGTAATTACCCCTAAAAACAAACAAAGAGGAGCGATTTTCATGTATCGCCGTTTGTAAAATTAAGTTAGAAAAATAGAAAAGCCATTTGTGGTAGACTTTTGAATACCCCTAAACAAAAGAAAGGAAACCACAAATGACTTACACCCATCTTACCACAAACGAGCTGACAATCATCGCCCATTCTTTCGTGCAAAAGCTTAAAGCGTACCGAGTGGCCCAAATGATCAAACGTTGCGCCGAAACCGTTTATTGCGTTTATCGTTACCTGGAAACCGGTGCCTCAATTGCTGATTATCAAGATCACTATATGCGCAATAAGCAACGTTGTGGCCGAAAACGTACTCAGTTGTCACTGGCTGAACTCACTTATATCAACGACAAAATTGCCCAGGGGTGGACGCCTGATACCATTATTGGGCGCGCTGAGCGCCCAATTAGTTGTAACCGGCGAACTCTTTACCGGATGTTTGAACGTGGCCAGTTCGGCTTCGATGTCCGTTCCTTGCCGATGCGAGGTAAGCGGCACCCGAATGGCTATGTCGAGCGCCGTGGGAAGGCTGGCCAATTGGGGCGAAGTATTCACGAGCGTGCCAAGGACTTTCCGCACTATGCCACTGAATTTGGGCACCTTGAAGCTGATACCGTCCAAGGCAAAAAGCACCAAGGGGCGGTAATGACCCTGACCGAACGCCAATCGAAGGTCGAAATTGTACTCAATGTGCACGAAAAGACGGCTGATGCGATTAACCAACACTTAAGTCAGTGGCTTCGGAAATTCCCGCGGCACTTCTTCAAATCGATTACCTTTGACAACGGAAAAGAATTCGCCGGCTGGCGCGAGATTGCCAATCAATTTGACCTTCACACTTACTTTGCCGAGGTTGGTGCTCCCAATCAACGAGGGCTGAACGAAAACAACAACGGTCTTTTACGCCGGGATGGCTTAACGAAACAGCTAGATTTCCGCAATCTTCCTGATGAATTGGTAACCCAACTGATGAGTAAGCGAAATAACCTGCCCCGTAAATCACTAGGCTATCGAACTCCATATGAAGTATTCATGTCTTACGTCACTGATGAGCAACTATTTTCTTTCTAACTTAAATTGACATTTCGGGAAAGATTAGTCAAAAAAGAACCGGTAATTCATATGGATGAAACACCATTTAAAGTAATTGCTGAATCTAATGGAAATGGCTATTTTTGGGTAACGCGATCAACGAAAGAATTCAGTAAACATCAAATTACCATGTTTCATTACTATAATACCCGAGCTGGCAAAACTGTTGGACAAATTCTTGGTCAGCAATATAGTGGAGTTATTATGTGTGATGGCTATGGCGGATATAGTGATCGATTATATCCTCAAGCAAAGTTCGGGTCATGTTTAGTTCATATTCGACGTGAATTTTACCGCATTACATGTTTATTGAAAAAGGAACAATTGAAGAATTCCAAAGCATACCAAGTTTTACAACTAATGCGACCAGTTTTTCACGAAGAGAAACAATTAGCATATCACACTCATAAGGAAAAGCTAGTGCAACGTCGGTTGCACGTAAAACCCTTGATGGATAAGTTCTATGCCTATTTAGAAAACATTAACTTTCCTCAAGGACGTTTAAGAGCCGCCATTAACAATGCTTTAAAGTTAAAAACACGAGTGTATCGAATTTTTGAAGATGGCCGAGTACCATTAACAAATAATCCTGTTGAACGAGCGATTCGTCCATCAACTCTTATTCGAAAGAATAGCTTATTTGCGAAAAGTACTGCCGGAGCTCAGGCAAATGCCATTTTCTATACTTTGGTGGCAACTGCAAACCAGAACCATTTAAATATCTACAAATACTTTAAGTATCTTTTTGATCACTTACCAAACCGCAAGGACGAAGGACTTGAGGCTTATTTACCATGGTCAAAAGAAGTCCAAACAGAATGCCATAAATAAAAACAGGGTCATGGATTACCACTTTCGGTAGCTCATGACCCTGTTTTTTTCAATCCGTACTGTTATTGACTGCTTACTCTTTTTTGATTAATGTCTTTAGACCTAGTTGAGTGCGTGAGCAGAGCGAATGCACGAAACAAAAAAACACCTGCTATGCGGGTGGGCGATAAAAATTATATAAAAAAGGCCTCTTTTGCCTTAAGATATAGGTGTTCAAGCCAAAATCAATAAGGGAAAAGAGATTATATAAATATGGCTAATAAATTAAATAGCTTAGCCCATACGAAGTGGTTATGTAAGTATCACATCGTACTCATACCAAAGTATAGGCGTAAAGCGATTTTTAATCAATACCGAAGAGACCTAAGAGATTATATTCGTTTGTTGTACAAATATAAGGGAGTAGAAATAATTGAAGGTCATATGATGCCAGATCATGTGCACTTGGTAGTAAGTATTCCGCTGAAGCTAAGTGTATCGCAGTTTAGGGGGATACTTAAAAGGGAAAAGTGCATTAATGATGTTTGATCGACATGCAAACTTAAAATACAAATATGGAAACCGACATTTTTGGACTGTAGGACTAATTTCAAAAGCATTCTCGGATCATATTCACGTGGTCGTCCCATAATATTAGGTTTAGAAATTGCCAAGCTTTCGATCAGTTGATGGATGTAATAAGCTGGATGATTTTCTTCAGGTTGATAGTCAGTTGCTATAGCCAAACTAAGTTGATTAATGTTATAATTACTTTGCATTATATGTATATCCTTTTGAGGGTATTGAAGGCATCGAGGGTCAGTCGATGTCTTTTTTCTTTTATCAATATATCTATATTTTAAAGGAAAACGGAGCTGAATGAAATCCAAAAATTTCATCCAACTCCGTTTATTATTAGGGACTTATGTCACAGCCCCATTGTTACTTGCGGGGGCTCTCAGAAGCTAACTTTCGCGTCGAAAAACGAAGTAACGGGTGCTTCCTGGCTCACTCCCACTGTCGGTATTTAATTTATTTCCACTTCATTACACATACTGGTTCTGGACAACTGACATCCTTTTGAAGAAGGGTTAACTTACCAGTTGATGGATTTCGTTTATAAAGCGTAAGGTTATTAGAGTTCTGATTTGAAGCTAAAAGATAATTTTCATCTTGATTTAGATTGAAATCGCGTGGAAAATCTCCTTCAGTTGAAATTGATTGGATATGTTTAACGGTAAAATCTGGTTGGATTTCAAAGACGGCAATAGTGTTTTCACCACGATTTGAAGTATAGACAAATTTACCATCATTTGAGATCCGAATAGCCGCTGCTCCATTGTGAGCTGTCCAGTCTGCAGGAATTGTCTTGATGGTTTGAAGGTGCTTAAACGATGCATCCTTACTATTATACTTTAGTACTTCCAGTTTACTGCTTAGTTCACCTAAAAGATAAGCATAATTGCCATTTGGATGGAAAGCTATATGACGGGTACCAAAGCCATCTTCACACTTATAGCGAGAGACAGCAGTTAATTTACCATCATCAGAGACGTTGTAAACCACAACAAGGTCCATTCCTAAGTCACATACAACTAGACGATTATCAGGAGTTAGGTCGGCATAATGAACATGTGGAGCCTCTTGTTCAGGCTCGGGACCAGTTGCTCCTTCATGAAGGACCGAATCGGTTTGTGTCAACGTTCCATCTTCGTTGATCTTAAAAACATCTATTTTTGCTGTATGATAATTAGCACTGAATAATAAATGCCGTTTGTCATCAACGCCTACATATGCAGGAGGAGCACCGGCAGCTAAGACATCGCTTAGCATCTTAGCGTTATCGTCACTTAATGAGTAAGAAGCAACTCCTCCTTTATCATCTACTTGTTTAATTGCGTAAATACGACCATCTTGACCAACTTGTAAGTAAGCTGGCTTTTGAGATGGAATTGCTAATTCAACATTCGTTATTTTTTCTTGATCAGTATCGAGGGTAACTTTGTAGATCCCTTTACTTGTTTTTTTGGTATATGTTCCAATTAGAAATTGTTCAATCAAGGCAATTTCCTCCTTTTTGAAAATGCTTACCTATATAATAGCAATTTGCCCATCGTAATTCTAGCTGTGATACACTGTTATTAGTAATTTTTAGTTCTTAATGGAGGAGAAAAGTTGAAAAAAGTTGAACGTCAACGAGAAATGGTAAAAAATAATCTTGCCCTTTTTCAATGTCCTGTTTGTGAACAGCCAATGGAGAAAGTTGAAGGAAACAGTATTATTTGCGGAAATAACCACCGATTTGACTTTAATCGGCATGGTTATCTTCACTTTCTCAATGGGGCTGCTAATACTGAATATGATCGATCAATGTTTGAATCTCGTCGCCAGTTATTAAATGCAGGACTCTTTAAGCCAATTATTGAAAATGTCAGTAAATTATTACCTTCAAAACCTTTAAAGATCTTAGATGTAGGAACTGGAGAAGGAACTCCATTATTGCAATTAGAAACAATCCGTGCTAATTATAATGATACGATGATTGGCTTTGATATTTCGAAACCAGGGATAACACTTGCTACTCAGTTACCGTTAAGGGCATTTTTTTGTGTAGCTGATTTACGTAAATTACCTTTTAATGATGAGAGTTTTGATTGTATATTAGAGTTGTTTTCTCCATCTGATTATCAAGAGTTTAAACGGGTGCTAACGAAAGATGGGACCCTTATTAAAGTAATTCCTAATGCTAACTACTTAGTCGAATTACGGCATCTCTTATATGAAACAGGAGAACGTAATTACCACTATGATAATTCACGAGTAATCGAGTTATTTAACCAACATTATCCTCATAGTAAAGTTGAAACGGTAACCTACCAATTTAGAATTCCAGACGGTTTACAACAGGCAATGCTGGAAATGACACCTTTACACTGGGGAGCAAACGCTAAAAGATTATCTAAAGAAGAATTAACCCAATTAAAAACAATTACGGTGGATGTCAGCTTATTAATTGCGAAAAAAGCTAATTAATTATTGCAACATTACTAAATTAGTGCTAAATTATTATAAGAAATCGTTTGATAATTGACATCGAATATAAGTATTTCGTTGGTAATTATCAAGGAGTACTTCATTAAAGCAGCGTTTCGCCGTGCCCACACCGAGACCCTGCTTTTTTTATTTTATTAAGGAGATTTTATTATGACAAACCATATTGTCTTGTTTGAACCATTATTTCCAGCGAATACAGGAAATATTGCACGAACTTGTGCGGGGACCAATACTGAATTACATTTAATTAAGCCATTAGGATTTTCAACTGATGATAAGCATATGAAACGGGCTGGGTTAGATTACTGGGATAAAGTAAAGATCACGTATCATGAGGATTTGCCTTCATTTATGAAGACTATTCCTGATATTAACCGTTTATATATTGTTTCTAAGTTTGCTACCCATGATTATAGTGATGTTGATTATACGGGTGAAGGAGATCATTATTTCCTATTTGGAAAAGAAACAACTGGCTTGCCCGAACGTTTTATGCAAAAATATCCAGAAAATGCTATCCGGATTCCACAAAATGATAATAATATTCGGGCCTTGAATTTATCGAATAGTGCAGCGATTATTATTTATGAGGCATTGCGGCAACAGAGTTTTCCTAATTTAGCCCGAGTTCATAAATATGAATTCGATAAATTAAAGTAACCTTAAGGAGGCAATAATGCGATGGCGAGAAGGAAAAAGGCATCATCCCGCCGGACAAGAGGAAAAAAACAACAGTATCGATTAATGGATAATCTATTAGGAATAATTGTTTGCCTCTTAATGTTAGTTGGCTTATTTAATTTAGGAGCATTAGGAACCTTTCTCGATAACTGTTTTAAGATTTTTGTAGGGTCATCCTTTCCAATTGCAATGATTATTGTTTTTCTTTATGGATTATGTTTTGCATTGTATGGGCATCGTCCGCATTTCAAAAAACGTTGGATTGCAGGAACTATTATTGCCTATATTGGTTTATTAATGTGGCTTCAGACAGTAATGTTTCAGCGTCTGAATCTTCATGCAAAGGTAATCGAAACTACTTGGAATAGTCTTAGTAAGGTCATTTTTAACGGTGATTCAACTGTTCCGGTTGGTGGAGGGATGATTGGTGCTTACCTATATAATGGAAGTAATATTTTAATTTCAGAAGTTGGAACAGCGGTATTGTCATGGTTGTTAATGATTATCGGGATTATTGTCTTTTTTGCATTACCATGGCGCGAATTTCTAGTAAAATGTGGGATTGGCATAAAAAAATCTGGAGCAGCAATGGCTAATGCTCACGATCAATTAATGAAAAAGAGAACGGAGCGAGCAATTAAGACAACTACGGTACCATCAATTAGCGTGCCCCTTGCTAAAGCATCAAGGCAGGTTAAAGATTTTTTTGCTGACCAAGAATCAGCAGAGCCAACGTCAACGCCGCCAGTTTCTCCAGCGATGCCTGTTCAAGATCCTGTTGAACCAACTATTAGGGTCGCAAGTGAAAGTCAGGTGGAAGAAACTCAGAGTGGGCGCAAGGATGATCAGGACTCGAACCAACATGATGATGCGGAAATTAAACTTGCAGGAATTGACGCTAAAGAAGATAATGATTATCAATTACCGCCAGTCAGCCTGCTAAGTCAAGTAAAAGCAACAGATCAGCAGGAAGATTTGAATAATATCAAAAAGAACACCAAAACGCTCCAACAAACCCTAAAATCTTTTGGTGTGGATGCAACAGTTGAAAATGTTAATTTAGGTCCTTCCGTTACCAAATATGAGTTACGCCCAGCAGTAGGAGTAAAGGTTAGTCGAATAACCCATTTGGCTGATGATTTAGCACTTGCACTTGCGGCTAAAGATATCCGGATTGAAGCGCCGATCCCAGGGAAATCATTAATTGGGATTGAAGTTCCAAACCAGCAAATTGCAACAGTTGGTTTTCGCGATATGGTCGAAAATGCTCCTAGTAATGATAATCCCATGGAAGTTCCGCTTGGTCGCAGTGTAACTGGGGATATCAAAATGGCTGATCTAACTAAGATGCCACACCTTCTTATCGCTGGGGCAACGGGTAGTGGTAAGTCTGTTGCAATCAACGTTATCATTACAAGCATTCTATTAAAGGCTAAACCGCATCAAGTAAAGATGTTAATGATTGACCCTAAAAAAGTTGAATTAAGTGTTTATAATGGTATTCCCCATCTGCTTAGTCCGGTAGTTTCTGAACCCAAAAAGGCAGCTCGGGCATTAGGAAAAGTTGTTGCAGAAATGGAGCGCCGTTATGAATTATTTGCAAAATTCGGTGTTCGTAACTTGGATGGGTATAATAAATTGGTTAAACAACAAAATGATGACCATCCTGATGAAGTTCAAGCTAATCTACCGTTAATTTTAGTTATTGTTGATGAATTAGCAGACTTGATGATGACTGTTTCTCATGATGTTGAAGATGCAATTGTCCGGATTGCACAGATGGGGCGGGCTGCTGGTATTCACATGATTTTGGCAACTCAGCGTCCTTCTGTTGATGTTATTACCGGGCTTATTAAGGCTAACGTTCCTTCCCGAATTGCCTTTGCAGTTTCTAGTGGGGTTGATTCGCGAACTATTATCGATACTAATGGGGCAGAAAAGCTTCTTGGTCGCGGTGATATGTTATTTGAACCAATCGATCAAAATAAACCAGTCCGGATTCAAGGTGCATTTATATCCGATCATGATGTTGAATCGGTAGTAGACTTTATAAAAAACGAGCGAGCAGCTGAGTATGACGATAGTATGGTTGTAACTGACAATGAAATTGAGCAAGAAGAGCAAGCTGAGGAGGAAGATGAATTATTCCCCGAAGCATTAGAGTTTGTAGTTGATCAACAAAAAGCATCAACTTCGCTAATTCAGCGGCGGTTTAGAATTGGTTATAATCGTGCCGCAAGAATTATTGACGATATGGAACAGCGCGGTTTTATTGGGCCAGCTAATGGCTCAAAACCACGGGAAGTTTATAAGCAAAAAAGTGAGGAATAAAAAAGACCGGAGAGATTTTTCTCCGATCTTTTTTATTCCGACTACATGGATGTTTAATAGGCTAAATTAAGTTTAAGGATGCAACTGCTCCAAAGATTAAAGAACCAAGCATTGCAATTAACATGAGCCAAATAGCAACCATGGTAATTTTTTGGAAACGAGTTTTCTTTTTTCGCTGCATTATTAACCATCCTTCCATTTTTATCAATAATAGTAGTGTAACGCATCTTTAATGCCTTTTTCAAATCTAGTTTTAGTTTATGTTAAACTTAAATTACTTATTTGAAGAGAAGGGGACTGAAAAGGTTGATGGTTAGTATTCAAGTTATAATTTTAGAGATTATTTTATTATTAGTGATTGGGGTAGTAGAACGATTATTAGTACGAATATTTCATCATCCTAAAAAAACAAAGCATTTATGGTGGGGATGGACAATTATTTTATGGACTCTGATAATCTTTAATATTGGATTCTATTGGCCAGCTTATCCTATTGCCTTATGGATGATTCTAGCTCTGTTATTAATTGCTTTACAAATTATTCACAATCATGAATTCATTTATCGCCGTTACTGGCCAGTATTTTGGCGGTATTCGGCATATTATGCTTTAATTATATATATTGGTAGCTTAATTATTTCACCATGGTTACCGTTGATATAAAAATATTAAGTGAGTTGGAAAATTAATTTTCCGCTCACTTTTTTTAGTGCGCCCGGCATGGGTATTAGCTAGGTGGTGAAAGTCCGCTATGGGCCGTAGTAGTCGGAACCATGAGCTGAGGACAAGGGTGTCCACCGTGAGGTGGAATCTGAAGGAAGTCTAAGGCAAAGTACTGCATCGATGAACAAGAAGTAGCTATAAGGCTGAAATTAACTGGATAAGGCTGCTAGACAAGTTGAAGTCCAATACTACTCGAAGTTGGTCTCAGTAAAGCTAACGATGACATGGTACGAAAGCTAATATTCTTACCCGGGGAGATCTGGCCTACACGTTTCCGACAAGAGGAATAAGTTTAATTTCCACAGAAACAAGCGGTGCAGTGATGCAGTGTTGAGTAAGCCAGAAGTCAGCCGAGGTCATAGTAGTTTGAATAATCAGATGAAGGACTGAACGACAATAACTTGTAACTTATATCGGAGGTGTAATCAGGTGCGACAATCGCAGAAAACAGAACAACAAGCTGACCGCTTGTCGAGGATAGGTTTGGAAAACCGAAAGTACACAAGGGCGCGTAGTACCGGTTATGGTGAAGGTAAAGGTATGAGTGTCACTATCCAAGACCTGGTCTTGGATCGCAATAACCTTAATCAGGCTTATTTGCGAGTTAAGAGAAATAAAGGAGCAGCAGGCGTTGACGATATGACAGTCAATGACCTTCTGCCATATCTCAGAGAAAATAAGACGGAACTGATCGCTAGTTTGCGTGAGGGCAAGTATAAACCAGCTCCAGTCAAACGGGTAGAAATTCCGAAGCCTAATGGTGGAGTAAGAAGACTTGGAATACCAACGGTGGTGGACCGAATGGTTCAACAAGCTGTAGCCCAAATTCTTACGCCTATCTTTGAGCGTATTTTCTCTGATAATAGCTTTGGCTTCCGTCCCCACCGTGGGGCCCATGACGCTATTTCAAAAGTAGTAGATCTTTATAATCAAGGTTATCGAAGAGTTGTCGACTTAGACCTAAAAGCCTATTTTGATAACGTTAATCATGACTTGATGATTAAGTATCTCCAACAATATATTGATGACCCATGGACACTAAGACTCATTCGTAAGTTTCTAACTAGCAGAGTCTTAGACCATGGGCTTTTCGCTAAGAGTGAAAAAGGAACCCCACAAGGAGGGCCATTGTCACCACTACTGGCGAACATCTATCTAAATGAGTTGGACGAAGAGTTGACTAGACGTGGTCACCACTTTGTGCGCTATGTGGATGATTGTAACATCTATGTTAAAAGTCAACGAGCCGGAGAACGAGTAATGCGAAGCATTACCCAGTTTCTAGAAAAGCGCTTGAAAGTTAAAGTGAACCCAGATAAAACCAAAGTCGGTAGCCCGCTACGGTTGAAGTTTCTTGGCTTTTCGTTGGGTGTAGACCACAATGGGGCCTACGCCCGTCCAGCTAAACAATCGCAACAACGAGTAAAGAAAGCACTGAAGTTATTAACTAAACGTAATCGTGGAATATCTCTGACAAGAATGTTTGAAGAAATTCATCGAAAAATGCGTGGGTGGCTTCAGTACTACTCAATTGGGAAACTAACTAACTTTATTCAACGCCTTGACAAGTGGTTGAGGGTCCGAATAAGGCAGTATATTTGGAAGCAATGGAAAAAGTTTAAAACTAAGGTAACTAACTTACAGAAGTTGGGGCTGCCCCAGCATGATGCATATGTCTTCGCTAGTACCCGAAAGGGCTACTGGCGAACTGCACATAGTAAGACCTTGAGCTATTCTCTAACTAATAGAAAACTGGAACAACTCGGACTTATGAATATGTCCAAGACGCTCCAGTCAATTCAATGTGATTAAGTTGTCGAACCGCCGTATACGGAACCGTACGTACGGTGGTGTGAGAGGTCGATAATTGAACTAATCAATTATCTCCTACTCGATTGTCTATTACTTTTTGGTAAAATTCACAAAATTACGTGGTGAGAAGTGGGGGATTGTGGTAGACTTGACCTATAACGTGGTAAAGGAGGACATTAGTCGTGTTAATGGGAGAATTTACACACACTATTGATTCCAAAGGCCGACTAATTATTCCTGCCAAATTTCGAGAACAATTGGGGGCACACTTCATTGTTACTCGGGGGTTAGATGGATGTTTGTTTGGATATCCATTAAATGAATGGGCAATTTTAGAACAAAAGCTAAAGGCGCTCCCATTAACAAAGCGTGATGCACGTGCATTTGTACGCTTTTTATATTCCGCTGCGACAGATTGCGAAATTGATAAGCAAGGACGGATTAATATTCCGATAACATTACGAACTCATGCTTCACTTGAAAAGAAGTGTGTAATCGTTGGTGTGTCTAATCGTTTAGAAATCTGGAGCGCTGAACGGTGGAATAAATTTACAAGCGAAACAGCTGATAATTTTGATGAGATTGCTGAAGATCTTAATATTGATTTTTAATGGAGGTTTTAGTTGATGGCAGAATTTAAACATGTAACGGTACTTTTAAAGGAGGCCGTAGCAGGATTAAATGTGCAACCAACAGGTACCTACGTTGATGCAACATTAGGTGGTGGTGGTCATACGCAAGCTATTTTACAACAGCTCGTCGATGGCCACCTATATTCATTTGATCAGGATCAGACGGCAATTGATTACAATAAAGAACACTTGAAAACTGCAATAGAACAGCAAAAATTAACATTAGTTGAAGATAATTTCCGTAACATAAAAACGGAATTGAATAGCTATAATGTAAAACATGTTAATGGAGTTTTATATGATTTAGGTGTTTCTTCCCCACAGTTCGATGATGCTAAAAGAGGTTTTAGCTATCAGCATGACGCTCCTTTAGACATGCGGATGAATCAGGAACAAAAATTGTCGGCAATGGAAGTTGTTAACGAATGGTCATATGAACGGCTCGTTAAGATTCTTTACCGATATGGAGAAGAAAAATTTGCCAAGTCAATTGCTAGAAAGATTGAACAACGCCGAAAGATAGCACCAATAAAGACGACATTTGAATTAGTTGATGTGATTAAAGAGGGAATTCCAGCAGCAGCTCGCCGTCATGGTGGTCATCCAGCGAAAAAGAGTTTTCAAGCTATTCGGATAGCAGTTAACGACGAATTAGGTGCTTTAGAGGAATCGTTAGAACAAGCATTAGACTTGTTGGATGTTGGGGGACGAATAAGTGTTATTACCTTCCAATCCCTAGAAGATCGGTTAGTAAAGACAATGTTTCGTGAAAAGACTTCATTAAGCGGGGATGTACCGCAGGGATTACCAGTAATACCAGCGGGAATGGAACCAAACTTCAAATTAATTAATAAAAAGCCGATTGTAGCTAGTGATGAAGAATTAGCGGCAAATCATCGTGCGCATAGTGCCAAGTTGAGGATAATCGAGAAAATTAGAGAAGGAAAGTGACAGAATTATGGTTTCAAATGCGGCAAGGCAACTGGCGGGAGAGCAACAACCGCAGCAAGCACCAAGAAAAAAGACTTATCAACAACCAAAGACTTCTCCAAGTCCGGTTAGATGGTCAAAATTTGAAAGATCTTTAGTAGCAGTAGGAAGTTTAATCACACTGTGCTTGATGATTAGCTTACTTTCTACGAAAATTAGTATTAATAATCAGCAACGGCGCTTACAGGATACTCAAACCCAAATTACTAAGGCAAAAAGTAGTAATACAAGTTTGCAGCAGGAAATTGCTGAATTGACGACTCAATCGCATTTGAAATCAGCAGCACATAAATATGGATTATCAGATAAAAATTCAAATGTAAGGAACGTTAATAAATAATGAATAAGAAGCCACAACGAACGAAAAATAGGGGACATAGAGAAAACCGAGGGACCTTTGGCAAATGGCTCTTTCTAATCACGGTTGGATTGTTTACCTTATTTATCGTTCGTTTTGCGTATATCGCAATAAATAAAGATGTTCAACATGTTAACTTACGGTCACAAGCGGAGCAAATTTATACCCAGCAGCGAATTATTCAAGCACGACGGGGTGATATTTATGATTCAGAAGGAAACCCCTTGGCAACTGATACAAGTAAATATACCCTCTATGCTGTCTTAGATCGAACCCAAAAGTCTTCTGATGGTAAACCATTATATGTAAAAGATCGGAAAAAAACTGCCAAGGTACTATCACAGTATATTGACCTGACACCAAAGCAAATTGAAAAGATCCTTAAACCAAAGGGGCAAGCCTACCAAGTTGAATTTGGAAATGCTGGAAGCAACCTTTCTGTTTCAACGATGCAGAAGATCAAGAATCGGCACTTGCCAGGAATTAATTTTATTGCGACTCCAGCACGTCAATATCCAGAAGGCGAATTTGCTTCTCAAATAATTGGGATGGCAACTCCTAAAGTTAAAAATGATAATGGAACTGAAGAGACCAATTTAGTGGGACAATTGGGCTTAGAAGGCTACTTTAATAAACAATTGACGGGAATAAATGGGTTGAGAAAGGATAAACAGGACGTCTATGGATACCAGATTGCTAATTCAAAGCAGGTAACTAAAAAAGCCATCAACGGTGATAATATCTATACTACCCTTGATTCACAAACACAACATTTTCTCGAAAATAAAGTTAATAAGGTTTACAAAAGTTCTAATGCCAATTCGATGACTGCAGTTGTAATGGAAGCCAAAACAGGTAAAATTATTGCCGCTACTCAACGACCAACGCTTCACGCAGAAAATAATCCGGTTTGGCGGAATATGCTAGTTCAAGATGCTTATGAACCAGGATCAGTAATGAAGATCTTGGCATTAGCTGCGGCTATCGATACCGGACATTTTAATCCTAATGCGACCTTTAATTCTGGAACATGGGCCATGGGTGGTGGAAAAATCACTGATTGGTCAAGTTCTGGTTGGGGAACAATTTCCTATAAAGATGCTTTTGATATGTCTAGTAATGTTGGTTTTGCTCATGTGGAACAGGACATGGGAGCAGAGACATGGATGAAGTATATTAAACGGTTTGGCCTGTTAAAAAAAGTCAATGTTATCGGAATGGGTAACGAGGTTAATGGTTACACTTCATTTAAAGGGATTCTTGCTCAGGCAAATACTGCTTTTGGACAGGGAATTACTGTAAATGTTATGCAGATGATGCAAGCGTTTAGTGCTATTGGTAATAATGGTAAAATGATGAAGCCTTATATTGTTAGCAAAGTTGTAGATGGCAATAGCGGGAAGACAATCCAAAAGGTCAAACCTAAAGTTGTTGGCCACCCAATAAAGGCATCGACAGCTAAGAAAGTTCTTGGTTACATGCAAGGCGTTGTTTACGATCAAAAGGGACTTGGTCATGATTACCAAATTAAGGGTTACAGAGTTGCCGGGAAGACCGCGACTGCACAAATTGGTGGAGCTCATGGTTATTCAACTGGTGATACAAACTACCTTTACTCTTTTGCCGGGATGGCACCAGCTAAAAATCCAAAGTATATTATGTATGTCACTCTTCGCCAACCGCAAAACCTTAAAAAACCAGTAACCAAACAAATTGCCAGTGTCTTTAATCCGACAATGAAAATGTTATTGAGCCAACAAAAAGTTGCGGAAAAAGCCAAAAAAAAGGTTATTACAATGCCTAATGTTGTTGGTCAGTCAAGTGATGACGCTAATAAGAAACTATCAGATAAAGGAATGCAGGTAATTGTTGTTGGCTCTGGCAAGAAAGTTAAACAACAATCAGCAGTTCCAGACGAACAAGTGCTAACAGATCAACATGTTATTCTTGACACTGGTGGCGAGTATAAAATGCCAGATATTTCTGGATGGAGTTCTGCGGATGTTCAACAATTAGCTAAGGTTCTTAAGCTAAAAGTAAAAGAAAACGGAAACGGTTATGTTACTCAGCAAAGTATTTCACCTGATACAACTATTAAACATGGAACGACTTTAACCGTTCAATATGAAGCTAAAAACTAGCAGAGAAACTAATTGGAGGTAAATATGAATTTCTTAAGTGCAGTTTTGACTATTCTTAGTTCATTCTTAATTACGTTTTTATTAATGCCCTCGTTAATTAAATATTTTCGGGCAAAAAAAGAAGGTCAGCAGATTCGTAAAGAAGGTCCTACCTGGCATGCTAAAAAGGCTGGGACGCCAACAATGGGAGGATTATTATTCATCTTCTCTGCAGTAGTAACAATTTTGTGGGTTGCTGCTTGGCAAGGATTAATTACGAATACGCTGTGGGCACTCCTCTTTGTCCTGGTTGTTTATGGCCTAATTGGGATGTGGGATGATAGTATTAAAATCTTTCATCATCAAAATGAAGGCTTTAAGCCATGGCAAAAGGCGCTATGCCAGGTATTAGCAGCAATGGTCTTTACTGTTATTTACCAGCATGAAGGTTTTCAAATGGGCTTTGGAACAACGCAAATTGGTTGGCTTTACGGTTTGTTTATTATTTTTTGGATCGTCGGCTTTTCCAATGCCGTTAATTTAACTGATGGACTTGATGGCTTAGTAAGCGGCCTTTCCATTATTTCTTTTGCGGCTTATTTAATTATTGCGTTGGTAAATCTCAATCAACCAGGTTATCCGGAAATTGCTCTTTTCTGTTTAGCAATGATCGGAACTTTACTAGGTTTCTTCCCTTATAATCATAAGCCCGCTAAGATTTTCATGGGTGATATGGGATCTTTAGCAATTGGGGCATCTTTAGCCGCTGTTTCATTGTTATTACATCACGAATGGTCTTTATTAGTAATTGGAATCGTTTATGTTTGTGAAACTGCTAGTGTTATTCTTCAAGTGGCTTCATTCAAAACAACTGGTAAACGAATTTTTAAGATGACTCCAATCCACCATCATTTTGAAATGAGCGGGTGGAGCGAATGGAAAATTGATATTGTGTTTTGGCTTGTAGGGTTAGTGGCTGCAATTATTGCTGTTACAACAATCTTATTAGTTGGTTAGGAGCAAAGAGAAATGAAAAAAATTGATGAATATCAAGGTAAAAAAGTTCTTGTAATGGGTTTCGGAATTAGCGGAATTAATGCGGCCCACTTATTGGAAAAACTTGGTGCAAATGTTACCGCTAATGATAAAGCAACTCCTAAAAATAACGATATTGTTGATGATTTAGAAGCTGATGGAATCAAGGTAATTACTGGTGATAATCCCATTTCATTAGCTAATGAAGGTTTCGATGTTGTAGTAAAAAATCCTGGAATTCCTTATGATAATCCATTAGTGGCTGCATTTGTTAAGCAAGGGACACCTATTATTACGGAAGCAGAACTAGGATGGCAAATTTTTGATGGTCACCTTGTAAGTGTAACTGGAAGTAATGGGAAGACTACCACAACGACTTTAACCCAACTAATGATTGCTGAAAATGCAAAATATCAAGTAAAATATGCAGGTAATATTGGAATTTCCTTTAGTAAAATTGCTGAGGGTTTAGGGCCAGACGATACATTGGTCACGGAATTATCTAGTTTCCAATTATTAGGAGCACCAACAATTCATCCGCATATTGCAATTATTACTAACATTTTTTCTAACCATTTAGACTATCATAAGACACGAGAAAACTATATTAATGCAAAGCTTAATATTACCCGGAACCAAACCAAGGATGATTTCTTAGTTATTAACTGGGATCGTGATGAATGGCAAAAGATTGCCCAGCGTAGTCAAGCTACCATTGTGCCATTTTCTCGTCTCAATAAGAGTCATGAAGGATCTTATGTAGAAGATGGAATGATTTACTGGCGTGGGCAAGAAGTTATGCCAACCAAAGATATTCGATTGATCGGTCCCCAAAATGTAGAGAATGCGTTGGCAGCAATTGCAGCGGCAAAATTAAGCGGTGTTACAAATGATGCAATAAAGAAAGTTTTAACAACATTTAGTGGAGTCCGTCACCGTTTACAATATGTGATGGAATACCAAGAACGACTTTTCTACAATGATTCAAAATCAACTGATATTGAAGCCACGGAAGTCGCCTTGCAAGGTTTTGATCGTCCAGTAATTCTTTTGGCGGGTGGTCTTGATCGTGGTTATACCTTTGAACGGTTGGTTCCGTACTTTAAGAAGCACGTCAAGGCAATGATTGTTTTTGGTGAATGTAAAGATAAAATGAAGGATGCGGGAAATCAAGCTGGGGTTCCAGTAATTGAAAGTGAAAATGCAATTACTGCGGTACCAGAAGCATGGAAGTTGAGTGAACCAGGAGATGTCATTCTCCTCTCGCCTGCTAATGCTAGTTGGGACCAGTTCCCGAGCTTTGAAGTTCGTGGTGATAAATTTATTGAAGCAATTGAAGAATTAACAGGAAAGAAGGAACAATAAGATGCGGTTATTGGTATCAGGTGGTGGAACTGGTGGTCATATCTACCCGGCATTAGCATTAATCGAACGCTTAAAGCAGGTTGAGCCAGATACTGAAGTGTTATATGTTGGAACAACTCGTGGCCTTGAGAATAAAATTGTACCGGATGCCGGAATTGAGCTTGAAACAATGCATATACAGGGCTTTAAGCGTTCTCTTTCTCTTGAAAATTTTAAGACAATCTATCTTTTCTTAAACTCTGTCCATCATGCTAAAAAAATTATTAGTGAGTTTAAGCCTGATGTTGTTTTAGGGACGGGAGGATATGTAAGTGGAGCTGTCCTATATGCTGCCGCAAAGAAACATATCCCAACCGTAATTCATGAACAGAATAGCGTTGTTGGCGTAACAAACAAGTTTTTAAGTCGCTATGTTGATCAAATTGCAATTGCATTTGAAGCTGCACGCAGTCAATTTCCTGCTGATAAAGTTACAATGGCAGGTAATCCTCGTGCTCAACAGGTAGCAGCTAAAAAAGATAGTGACTTTTCATGGACCAGTTATGACTTGAAAGATGATGTTCCAACTTTAATGATTTTTGGAGGAAGCCAAGGAGCACCGAAAATCAATAAGACAGTTGTTGACGCTATTCCAGAGTTCAATAAGCGTCCTTATCAGGTTATCTTTGCAACTGGTCAAAAACGGTACGATGATGTAAAGAAGCAACTAGCAGAAAGTAATATTAAACCGGCTGATAATGTTAAAGTTGTTCCTTACATTAAAGATATGCCGGCTAAAATGCCTCGGGTAGCGGCTTTGGTATCGCGAGCAGGAGCAACCACCATTGCTGAGGTAACAGCACTCGGAGTTCCTACAATTCTAATTCCTAGTCCGTATGTTACCGCTAACCACCAAGTAAAGAATGCTCAAGCTTTAGTTAAGAACAATGCCGGTCTAATGATTACTGAAGACAAATTAGATGCCCGGGCATTACTGACTCAAGCAGATAAGATTATGGAAGATGAAGAAGTACGTAAAGAAATGGCTCATGCTGCTGAAAAGATGGGACGGCCAGATGCTGCTGATAGACTAATTAAGATCTTGCATAAGGCAATTGACGAACACGAAAAATAAAGTATAGATTAGGAAGGGGGAGAAAAGATGTTGGATGATAGATCAGCAATTGAGCATCATAAATATTCACAGCGGCTAACTGAATTAGAAAAGCGAAGTGCTGCTGCTCAACAGCGACAACAGCAAAGAAAGCCCTCGAAAACTCATGTTGGTAATAAGATTCGTGGGATTAAGATTAAGCGCTATGTTTCTAATGGCGAGCGGGTCTTAAAATTAGTTGTATTATTCAGTGTTATTCTCCTCTTTATGCTTTATATTATTTCTCCCTTGAGCAAAATTACCACGGTTCATGTAACTGGTAATCATGATTTAACTAAAGAACAAGTAGAAAAAAACACAAATATTTATCCAGGACGGTTTATTTGGGGCGTTTATCTTGCTCGTCATCAACTCACTAAACAAGCTATTCGCAAAAATCCTCAAATAAAAGATTTAAGGATCAAGGTAACCGGTCCCCAGTCTCTGCAAATATCTGTAAAAGAAAATGCGCTTTTAGGAACAGCGGTGATGAATAATGATACATACGCTGTTTTAGCTGACGGCCAATTACAGCGAACAAAAAATGCTGATAATGGTATTGCTTATAAACGTTTTGATGGTCATAAAAATGTTCTTGCTACAACGGCCGCTCAGCTAGGGAAGTTGAAACCGGCAATAAGAAATGGTATTTCAAGCGTGAGTTATCAACCTACTAAAGAGTATCCAGATCGCGTTATTATTTATATGCGTGATGGTAATACAGTTTATGGCGACTTAAATACTATCGGGGATAAAATGGGATATTACCCTGCAATTGCAGCAAGTATGAAAAATAAGGGGATTATAGATCTTCAAGTCGGAGCTTATTCTTATGACTATGGATCTAAGGATAAATGATTTTGTGAAAAACCTTGATAATTCCCTTTTTTGTCATTGTTTATCTGTGGTAAAATTCTTATATAGGTTAAAAATACAATTAATTTAATTAATGATAGTCTTAGGAGGGTTCCTTTTAGAATGAATAATTCAGAAGTATACGTTGGATTAGATATTGGAACCACCTCGATCAAGGCACTGGTGTGTGAAAGTGTTAAGGGTCAGTTGAAAGTTATTGGTGTTGGTGTAGAACGATCGGCAGGATTAAACCGAGGAGTTATTGTCGACATTGATAAAACCGCCCAGGCAATTTTGGCGGCGGTAGCACAGGCCGAGGAAAAGTCCAACGTAGAGATTCAAAGTGTTGTAGTTGGCTTACCGGCAAATTACTTACAAATGCAACGAGTACACGGTATGATAACGATTGCAACAAGAGGACAATCAAGAGAGATTGTTAACCAAGACGTAATTGACGTTGCTCGTGAAGCATTGACGCAAAGTATTCCCCCCGAGCGGGAAATAATTGATTTAATTCCAACAGAATTTACTGTTGATGGCTTTTCTGGTATTAAGGACCCCCGTGGAATGGTTGGTGTCCGTTTAGAAATGAAGGCCACCTTGTATACAGGACCTAAGACCATTATTCATAATACAAAAAAGGCAGTTCAACAGGCAGGATATGACATTAAAGATTTTGTTATTACGCCGATCGCAACAGACTTTAACCTCCTTAATGATGGGGAGCAAGATTTTGGTACTGTTGTTATTGATTTAGGTGGTGGTCAAACAACGACCAGTATTATTCATGATCATCAATTAAAGTATACTTATGTTGATCCTGAAGGTGGGAAATACATTACTAAAGATATTTCTACGGTCATGAATACATCATTAAAAAACGCTGAACAACTTAAGCTAAATCATGGATATGCTATGGCATCCTTAGCCGATGAAGATGTCCAAGTTGACGTTAATGTTGTTGGCCAAAATGATCCTGTCCAATATTCAGAGCAGTATTTATCAGAAATAATTGAAGCACGAGTACGGCAAATTTTTGATCGTATTCAGGATAAACTTAAGGCTATTCATGCCCCTGAATTACCGGGAGGAGTAGTCTTGATTGGTGGAGTGGCTGCTCTGCCAGGAGTTAAGGAACTTGCTGAACAGTACTTTACTGGTAATATTAAGGTGAATGTTCCAGAACAAATGGGCATTCGTCACCCTCGCTATGCAGTTAGTTTAGCTTTGGGGATGTATGAAAATCAGTTATCAGATATTGATCGATTAATTAAGCAAACCGTTCAACGAATTGATACAATTAAGAGTCCCCATGAAGAAAAAAGACAAGCTGTTAATCAGCCACGTCAACAATGGACTGAAAAATCTGATAAATTACAACGTTCACAGCTAGAAGCACAGCAGCAACCAGTTACTGAAGAGCCAGCGCCAAAGAAGAAAAAGCAAAACGGCCTAAGTAATCGGTTTAAAAACATTTTTAATAATTTATTTGACTAATTTGGAGGAATACTGCTATGGATAACGAAACGTTCGCTAACGACAACCAATTTGCGGAAGCGCAAATCAAAGTAATTGGTGTTGGTGGAGCTGGCGGTAATGCCGTCAACCGAATGATCACTGAAAAAGTACAAGGTGTTGACTTTATTGTTGCTAACACCGACCTACAAGCATTAAATAATTCTCAAGCAACAACTAAGATCCGCTTAGGACCTAAATTGACAAAAGGATTAGGTGCTGGTTCAAATCCAGAAGTAGGAGAAAAAGCTGCCCAAGAAAGTGAAGAACAAATTAAAAAAGCTCTTGAAGGCGCAGATATGGTCTTCATTACAGCCGGAATGGGTGGTGGAACTGGTACCGGAGCAGCTCCAGTTGTAGCTAAGCTTGCTAAAGATAGTGGAGCATTAACTGTTGGTGTTGTGACTCGTCCGTTCTCATTTGAAGGACCGCGTCGAGCACGCTATGCTGCAGAAGGACTTGAAAAGTTAAAGTCAAATGTTGATACTTTAATTATCGTTGCTAATAATCGCTTATTGGAGATGATTGATAAGAAGACACCAATGATGGAAGCATTTAAAGAAGCCGATAATGTTCTTCGTCAAGGTGTGCAAGGTATTTCAGACTTAATTGTTACTCCAGGTTACATCAACCTTGACTTTGCTGATATTAAGACATTGATGTCTAATCAAGGTTCTGCCTTAATGGGGGTTGGTGCTTCTACTGGTGAAAACCGTGCTACTGAAGCAACTAAGAAGGCTATTTCTTCTCCATTACTTGAAGTGTCAATTGATGGTGCTCAACATGTCTTGATGGATATTACTGGTGGTAAAGACTTATCAATGTTTGAAGCTCAAGAAGCATCTGATGTGATTAAACAAGCTGCTGGAACTAACGTTGATATTTCATTTGGTATGTCCTTAAATGAATCAATGGGCGATGAAGTTCGCGTTACTGTAATTGCTACTGGAATTGATAAGAAAAAGAAAATTCAACAACAAAAGCCAGCGGAAAAAGAAGCACCACGAGTAACTCGGTCTATTCCACAAGAAGAACAACCCGTTGAACAACCAAAGCAACGAGATCCTTTTGATGGTTGGAATGATCCAACAGCCGATACAAGTAACCAATCAAGAAATTCTGATAACGAATTTTCTCACGTTACTAAGCCAGAATTTAACGTATTTAACGATGATGCGGCTAATACGGATGACAATGATGATACTAACTTATCGACTCCACCGTTCTTCAAGAATCGTCGTAAGTAAATAATTTAGCAAAAAGGTGGATTTTTTAATCCGCCTTTTTCTGTTTAGACCTATTAAGGAGGGTAATACAATGGCAGCAAATTTTTTAAAAAGCCTATTTGGTGAAGAAGACATTGATGAACAAGATGGTCTCTATGAAACAAGTGAGCAAGTTTCAACGCCAGCAAACACAAGCAACAAAGTAGTTTCAATTAATAGCGGGCGGCTTAACCAAATGAGCCAGATTTCCTTATACGAACCCCGTCTTTATGCAGATGTAAAGCAGATCGCATCCCAATTATTAGAAGGACATGCGGTGATCGTTAATTTCACTCAAATGGATACAAATGTTGCAGCACGGTTAGTAGACTTCTTAAATGGCACCGTTTTTGCAATTGATGGTGAAATGAAACGGATCGGAAAGGAAATTTTCCTCTGCACCCCTAAAAACTATGAAATCTCAGGTAGTTTAACGAGTAATCTAAAAAATGATGGTGATAAATTTTAATTACTAAAAGGAGTTAATATGATCGCATTTTTATTATGGGCTCTTAATCAATTAGTTGATGCTTATATTTTAGTGATAGTTGTGTGGTGCATTATGTCATGGTTCCCTAATGCACGTAATTCACGACTCGGTGATGTTATCAATCGGTTGGTAGAACCTTATATGCATTGGTTTGATTTTATTCCTCCAATCGGTGGGATAAGTTTTGCGCCGATGATCGCTATCCTTGTACTATATTTTGTTCAGGCAGGATTAGCACATATAGCAGCAATCATTTAATTAATACTAAGAGGAAGTAAATTTGAGCGAAGATAATATTAAACAGCATTTTCGTCCGGATGAAGCTACCCTTATTGACCAAGCAAATGACTGGGTAGCCACTGCAGAAGGTCAATATCGCCCTGTCCTCACTCCTTTTTTAAATCCACGTGAACGTTTTATTGTCCAAACGATTGTTAATCGAAATAACAATGTTAAAATAACAATGTATGGTGGTTGGCAAGGAGCAGAAATGCAACGAGTTCTAATTTATCCGCCTTATTATGAACCCTCTATCGAAGACTTTGCTTTACAGGCTTTAGAGATAAACTATCCTGTTAAGTTTTCAGAACTTCATCATCGGCAAATTATGGGAACATTGATTGGTGAAGGGATGGAGCGGAATGCATTTGGTGATATTTTAACTGATGGGGCGCATTGGCAAGTGATCGTAACGAAACCAATGGCAGAGTATTTACGGAAAAACGTTGAGCACGTTGGTCGAATTAAGGTTAAATGGATTCCGATCGCAACAGAAGCAGTGGTAACACCTAAAGAGGAATGGGTACCGATAGTTACAACGGTTTCATCACTACGGTTAGATGTTGTGATCGCTGCAGGCTTTAATTATTCACGAAACCGGGCAAAGCAATTAATAGAGCATGGTCAAGTTCGATTAAACTGGGAAGAGATTGATCGTCCAGATTATCAAATTGTGGTTCATGATTTGATATCTGTACGTCATGGTGGTCGCCTCAGAATCGATATGACTAATGGGAAAACAAAAAAAGATAAAGAAAGAATTACCATTTCAGTTGTAAATGCGTAATTTGAATGGAGGAATTTACTCATGAGTTTGACGGTTGATCAAATTAACAATAAGCAATTTAATACTAAGATGCGGGGTTATAATCCTGAAGAAGTTCAAGAATTTATTCAGGAAGTTTCACAAACAGTCCAACAATTAATAACTGAAAATAATAATTTACAAGAGCAAGTACGGGCTAATGATAGCAAGATTAAGTACTTTGCTGACTTGAAAGACTCTTTAAATAAGTCAATTTTAGTTGCTCAAGAGGCCGCTGATAAGGTTAAAAATAATGCTAAGCGTGAAGCAGATATTATGATTCGTGAAGCGCAAAAGCAAGCAACTGATATTGTTTCGGAAGCTAATGATAAGTCAAACCAAGTAATTGAAGATGCTGCTAATTCTACTAAGAAGTTAACAAGTGAAACTAATGATCTTCGTAAACAGACTCGGATCTTCCGTCAACGGCTTCAAGTCATGCTTGAATCTCAATTAGAAGTCATTAAGAGTAATGAATGGGACAAGCTTTTAGAAAATGATGACTTGAGTAAATATGACGAAATTGAAAAAATTTTAGGTAGTCGTCTTGACAGCAGTTCAGCAACCAGTGTAGAATCAACTGCAACAACTATTAGTGAAGAACAACCTGTTGAATCAGAACAGCCAGTTGCTTCTGCTGAACAATCAGAAGAGAGTGCACCTGCACAACCAACAGCTGTTAACGATGACAAAGGGTCAGATGCACCTGAAACTGTTGTCGTCTTCCCTGATAATAACAAGTAAATCACTAGGATCGTATTTTAATAAAATCGTTGAAGAGAATTGGAATAATTGTCATAACATTAAAGCGAGTCAACAATTGGTGAGAGGTTGATAATGTTTAACTATTCCTGATCATCTCGGAGTACCTCATTTGAGTTAGTTAGGATGAGGCGGTTCATTATCGTTATCTAATGACATGAGGAAACTTTAATTTTAAAGTTTTAAATCCGGGTGGTACCGCGAAGAAGCTTCGTCCCAGTAATGGGAGGAAGCTTTTTTATTATTAAAATACAAGAATTAATGAAAGGGGTAGTTACAATGCGTGTTAAAGATACGTTAAACCTTGGCCGTACTAAATTTCCAATGCGCGGAAAGTTACCTGTAACTGAGGCACAACGGGAACAGCTATGGGAAGAAAATAAAGTTTATGAACTACGACAAAAATTAAATGAAGGAAAGCCTACTTTTGTTTTACATGATGGGCCTCCATATGCTAACGGTAATATTCACATTGGCCACGCTATGAACAAGATTTCTAAAGATTTTATTGTGCGCTATAAGTCAATGTCTGGCTACCGGGCACCTTATGTTCCTGGTTGGGATACTCACGGATTGCCAATTGAACACCAATTGACTAAGTCCGGTTACGACCGTAAGAAGATGAGCTTAACTGAATTCCGTGATCTTTGTCGGGAATATGCCCTTAAGCAAGTTGATAAGCAACGGACTGACTTTAAGCGGTTAGGTGTAAGTGGTGAATGGGATCATCCATACCTTACCCTTGATAAAGAATTTGAAGCTGCTCAAATTCGGGTATTCGGTGAATTCGCTAAGAAAGGCCTATTATACCAAGCTAAGAAGCCAGTTTACTGGTCATGGTCTTCAGAATCAGCCTTAGCAGAAGCCGAAGTTGAATATCATGATGTTGTTGCCAAAACAGCCTTCTTTGTAGAGCAAATTAAAGATGGCAAAGGCCGTTTAGATAATGATACATATTTAGTTGTATGGACGACAACACCATGGACTGTTCCTGCTTCTGAGGCAGTTGCAGTTAATCCAAAGTTTGATTACTCTGTTGTAAAGCCAGCAAATGATGACCGGAAATTTGTTGTTGCAACAGATCTGCTTGAGAAATTAGCGGAAAAACTTGGCTGGGAAGATTATGAAGTTGTTGATCATTTAATGGGTCAAGAATTTGAAGGGATGACTACTCAACACCCATACCTTGATCGTGATCTTCTTGTTGGTTTAGCAGATTATGTTACTGCTGATGCTGGTACTGGCCTTGTTCACACTGCTCCTGGATATGGGGATGATGATTACAACTTTGGTAAAAAGTATGACTTGCCAATTTTTGCCCCAATCAATGATCAAGGTGTTTTAACCAAGGAAAACGGTGAAGGCTTTGAAGGGGTATTCTACCAAGATGCTGATGATGTATCTCTTCAAAAGCTAGAAGAAAACAATGCTTTACTTCTTCAAGAGCCATTACAACACAGTTACCCATTTGATTGGCGGACAAAGCAACCAATCATCTTCCGGGCAACTGATCAATGGTTTGTATCAATTGAAAAGATGCGTCAAAATATTTTAGATGCCTTAGAAGACGTTAAGTACCACCCAGAATGGGGAAAGGTTCGTCTTCGCAATATGATCAAAGACCGTGGTGATTGGGTAATTTCTCGTCAACGTGTTTGGGGTGTACCTCTACCAATCTTCTATGCTGAAGATGGCACACCAATCATGGAAGAAGAAACAATCAACCATGTAGCAGAATTATTTGCTAAGTATGGTTCTAATGTTTGGTTTGAACGTAAAGCAAAAGATCTTTTGCCAGAAGGATACACTAATGAACATTCTCCTAATGGTAAGTTCACTAAGGAAACTGACATTATGGACGTATGGTTTGATTCTGGTTCATCACACCAAGGGGTATTAGCTGAACGTGATTATTTAACATACCCAGCGGACCTTTACCTTGAAGGATCTGACCAATACCGTGGTTGGTTTAACTCTAGTTTGATTACCAGTGTTGTATGTTCAGGACATGCGCCATATAAGGAAATCGTTTCTCAAGGGTTCACACTTGATAAGCGCGGTAACAAGATGAGTAAATCTCAAGGTAACGTTATCGATCCAAATAAGGTTGTTCAACAAATGGGTGCGGAAATTATCCGGTTATGGGTAATGAGTGCTGATACTTCAGCTGATGTTCGTGTATCGATGGGAACATTCCAACAGATTTCTGAAGCATATCGTAAGTTGAGAAATACGTTCCGCTTCTTACTTGCTAATACTAGTGACTTCAATCCTGAAGAAAATACTGTTTCTTATGAGAAATTACAATCGGTAGACAAGTACATGTTGGTTAAACTTAACCACTTCTTGAAGACAATGCGGGAAGATTTTGATAACTATGACTTTCTTGATGCTTATAAGGTATTGATCAATTTTGTAAACAATGATCTTTCAGCTTTCTACATGAACATTGCTAAAGATGTGCTCTATATTGAGGCTGAAAATTCAGAAGTTCGGCGGTCAATGCAAACTGTCTTCTATGATATCCTTTTGACACTTGTTAAGCTTCTTACACCAATCCTTCCTCACACTACAGAAGAAGTATGGAGCTACATGAATGAACTGGAAGATTTTGTTCAATTAACTGAAATTCCAGATCCACGGACATTCGCTGGTGAAGAAGAACTATTGAGCAAGTGGGATGACTTTATGGGAGTACGTTCACATGTTCTGAAGAGTCTTGAAGAGGCACGGAATGCTAAGCTAATCGGTAAATCACTTGAAGCTCAAGTTGATCTTTACTTAACCGATGACCAAAAGCAATTACTTGATAGTCTTAATGAAAACATTCAATTATTGCTAGGGGTTTCTGCTCTTCATGTACATCCAGCTGATGAAGCGCCTTCTGATGCTGACCAATACAACGATGGGGTAGCAGTTAAGGTTATAACTGCTAATGGTGAAACTTGTGCTCGTTGTCGCATGGTTAAGGAAGATGTTGGCAGTGATCCAGCATATCCTGAATTATGTGCTCGCTGTGCTGCGATTGTTCGGGAAAACTTCCCTGAAACAGCAGAAGATGGTTTAGAAGAATAATAATCTCTAAAAAAACGGGTTTTCGTTATCCGGTAAATGACAATTATTTTTAAGCGGTGTAAAATACCAAGTGACACTTGTTGCTTGGTATTTTATTATGGAGTTGGTAAAAAATGCTCAAAGGAAAAGTAAAAAGTTTTGACGAACAAAAAGGATGGGGCTTTATTACAGTTCCTCATGAAGGAGAAATTTTTGTTCATTATAGTGGAATCGAAGGAACGCGTCGTCGCATCCTTCACCCTGATGAAGAGGTCTCATTAGTAATTGTTCAAGGACAAAAGGGACCGCAAGCAGCACATGTTCGTGTTTTAAGATAAGGATGGGTTCTAATGGAATTTGAAGAGCGACCAATAAGTAGTAAAACAGTTTTTCACGGCCATTTAATCGATGTTGAAGTACAGCAAGTTATCACCCCACATGGTAATAAAACACAACGAGAAATCGTCCACCATGCACCAGCAATTGCGATTTTGGCTTTGACGGCTGATAATAAAATGATTCTTGAAAAACAATGGCGCGCACCAATTGCGAAAACAACCCTTGAAATTCCTGCGGGGAAGCTCGACCAACGGGATGCTGATAATGCTCTTCATGCGGCTAAACGTGAATTAAATGAAGAAACAAGGTATGAAGCAACAAGTTTAAAAAAGATTTCTTCATTTTATACTTCTGTTGGTTGTATGGATGAATACATGACTCTTTATTTGGCCACGGGATTAAAACGGGTTAGCAATGAGCTGCCGCAAGATCAAGATGAACAATTGATGTTAAAAGAAGTAACTTTACCACAAGCGCTTGAAATGATTGATCAAGGCGAAATTGAAGATGCTAAGACAATCATGGCAATCTATTACTGGCAAGGAATGAACAACCGTGGATAATAAACAACAAGATGAGCAACAATCACGTATGTCACGTAGTCAATATCGTCAACAGCAACGTCAGACTGAACAACAACCTATTAATGAAGCAACAGAAAATACAACTGATCAACCTTATAGTCGCGAAGCAGTTGCTAGTCAACGTCATGACGAAACAGTGGCAGAAAAAACGGCGCGCTTGAAACGTCGCTTAAATATTGCAATCATTGCTTTGATTGTAGCAATTATTATTGTTTACTTAATACTATTTTATCTTGGATAGAAAAAGGAGAAAAATATGCGATTTGGAATTATCTGTGCAATGCCTGAAGAAATTAAAGAATTAACTGCAAAGTTATCCGATAAACAAGAAAAGAAAATTGGTGGTAAATCCTACCTTTTCGGTAAAATCAATAATCAAGATGTTGTATTAGTAGAATCTGGAATTGGTAAAGTGGAAGCTGGGATTACTACTGAACATTTAATTACCGATTGTGGGGCAGATGTTGTAATTAATTCTGGATCAGCTGGTGGAATTGGTGAAGGGTTACATGTTGGTGATATTGTAATTTCAACTGAAACGGCCTACCATGATGTTGATGCAACTGCATTTAATTACCGTTATGGCCAACTCCCAGGAAAAGAACCACGCTTTAAGGCTTCTGACCAATGGGGAGAAGCCTTAGAAAAAGCCGGCGAAAAGACTGGCTTAAATGTAAAACGAGGATTAATTGTTTCTGGTGATCAATTTATTGCAAGTTCAGAAGCAATTAAAGAGATTTTGAATAATTTCCCTGATGCACTTTCTAGTGAAATGGAAGGGGCAGCGGTTGGACAAGTTGCCACTGACCACCAAATTCCATATGTGGTAGTTCGGGCAATGTCTGATATAGGTGATGAAGATGCCGGCGTTAGTTTTGACGACTTTATTATTGATGCCGGAAAACGCTCTGCAAACATGCTTCTTCAGCTCTTTGCAGATTTAGATAAGTAAATGGAAGGATGAAAAACTCGTGAGTGAGATTTATTTGGATAATGCAGCAACAACCCCAATGACCCCAGAAGTGATTGCGGAAGTGACTAAACAAATGCAAGAATCATGGGGGAATGCCTCAACTGGTTACTCTTATGGGCGTCATGCCAAACTTGTAATGGAAGATAGTCGTCACATTCTTGCCCAAAGCATTAATGCTAATGATAATGAGATTATTTTTACCAGTGGGGGGACTGAAAGTGATAATACTGCTATTATCCAAACTGCTTTTAAACGGCAGAATCTTGGTAAGCATATTATTACAACTACCATTGAGCATGAGGCAGTCTTAAAACCCCTCTATTTTTTAGAAGAACATGGCTTTGAGGTAACCTATTTACCAGTTGATGAAAATGGTAATATCTCAATTGATGATTTTAAGGCCGCTCTTCGTGATGATACGATTTTAGTAACCATTATGATGGAAAACAATGAAGTGGGTAGTCAAATGCCTATCCATGAGATTGGGGAAATTTTGAAAGACCATCAAGCATGGTTCCATACGGATGCAGTTCAAGCATATGGACTGTTGCCAATTGATGTTAAAGCTGACCACATTGATATGCTTTCAACATCGGCCCATAAGATTAATGGTCCAAAGATGATAGGATTTTTGTATCGTCGTGATGGCATTAGTTTTCCAAGCTTTATTAAGGGTGGAGACCAAGAAACTAAACGCCGTGCAGGGACTGAAAATGTACCTGGAATTGCTGGTTTTGCTAAAGCGGTAGAATTAAACACGCCGGAAGTAAAAGAAGAACGGCGTGAGCGTTATTATACCTTTAAGCAAAAGATCGTTAACGCGCTAAAGGAAAATAATGTTGATTTTGAAATTAATGGACAAATCAACAAAACCCACGTGCTTAACTTATGGTTTAAAGGAATTTCAACTTATGTTATCCAGACAGATTTAGACCTTGCTGGCATCGCAGTCTCTGGTGGTTCTGCATGTACAGCGGGTAGTATTGAGCCTTCTCACGTTTTAACAGCGATGTTTAGCGCTGATAGCCCCCGAATTAGTGAATCAATTCGAATTAGTTTTGGTGGGTTAAATACGGAAGAAGATATTGATCAGTTAATTGCTACGATTGTTAAAACCGTTGAAAACCTAAAGAAAATTAATGGGGACAATTAAAATGGAATTTACAAAAACAGTACAAATTTCTGGTGATAAGGATAAATACACAATTAGCCCAGAGATAAAAAAATATGCTTTGCTTGATTTAGGATTTGAACAGACTAACCGGGGAAACTTTGAATATTTAGGAAGTCTCGATACTGATAACCCATTTAAACCTGTTGCCCGTCTGCGGATTTTAATTAACAGTGATTTAGACGGTTTTAAAATGGAGACTCTTTCGGGAAATGGTTTAAGAAAGATTAATATTTTTAATCACCAACGCGCAGCTGAATTTATTCAACAATATCACTATATTTTAGATGAAATGGTTGCCCGGCAAATATTCACTAAATAAAAACTGTGCAGGGATTGAAATACTCTGGTACAATGGTTATCACTGGATGCATGCGACCTTCAATCGTAGATTATTCCAGAATCTATACGAAATGATGGTGATAATTAATGGCTGATAATAGTCATACACGTGTGGTGGTAGGAATGAGTGGAGGAGTCGACTCTTCAGTGACGGCTCTTCTCTTAAAGCGCCAAGGATACGATGTTGTTGGTGTCTTCATGAAAAACTGGGACGACACTGATGAAAATGGTGTTTGTACTGCTACTGAAGACTACAAAGATGTAGCAAAAGTTGCTTCTAAGATTGGGATCCCATACTATTCTGTTAACTTTGAGAAGGAATACTGGGATCGGGTTTTCAAGTATTTCATTGCTGAGTACAAGAAAGGTCGTACACCAAATCCTGATGTTATTTGTAATAAAGAGATCAAGTTCAAGGCTTTTATTGAATATGCTAACCAATTAGGTGCTGATTACGTTGCGACTGGACACTATGCTGATGTAAAGCGTGATGAGAACGGCCGAATGCACTTAATGCGCGCTAAAGACCAACACAAGGATCAAACTTACTTCTTAAGTCAACTTGATTATAAGCAGTTGGATAAGGTAATGTTTCCATTAGCTGGCTACACTAAGCCAGAAATCAGAAAGATTGCTGAAGAAGCAGGGCTTGCTACTGCTGATAAGAAGGATTCTGTTGGAATTTGCTTTATCGGTGAGGATGGTCATTTTCGTGAATTCTTGAGTCAATATATTCCAGCACAACCAGGAAATATGGAGACCCTTGATGGCAAGGTCGTTGGTCAGCATATGGGCTTAATGTATTACACCATTGGTCAGCGTCGGGGGCTTGGCCTTGGTGGTAATAAGGAAAGTAATGAGCCATGGTTTGTAATCGGTAAGGATATGAAGAAGAACGTTCTTTACGTTGGTCAAGGATACGAAAACAGCCATCTTTATGCTACTCATCTTGAAGCGAGTGATATTCACTGGGTTGATGATGTTGTAAGTCGTTATGGGCGTGATTTTCATTGTACGGCCAAGTTCCGCTACCGTCAGACAGATGTTGGCGTTACTGTTCATTTGTCAGATGATGATCAAATGGTAACAGTTGAATTTGATGATCCTGCACGGGCCATCACTCCAGGTCAAGCGGTTGTCTTTTACGATGGAGAGGAATGCCTTGGGAGTGCGATTATTGATCGTGCTTACAGTCATGACCGGCAGCTTCAATACGTTTAATTCATATTTTTTAGACCTTAAAGAAGGCAGAGGTAATTTCGCTTTTGCCTTCTTAAATATACATAAAGTAATAACTCTGTGATAAACAATTGCCGCAAACTCTGGTAAGATAGTAAGTAAAAGGGGTAACGACAGAGATGACAAAAGTTTATTTAATCCGGCACGGAAAAACGCAATGGAATTTAGAATCCCGTTATCAAGGTGCCAATGGCGATTCACCGTTATTAAAGGATAGTTATCGCGAAATTGAATTATTAGCAAGTTCTTTACAAAGGATTCCGTTTGAACACGCTTATACTAGTCCTTTAAAGCGTGCGCGCGTAACAGCTCAGGCATTATTGAACCATTTGAATCCAGAAATCCCATTAACAATTGATAGCCGGTTAAAAGAATTTAATTTAGGCAAAATGGAAGGAATGCGTTTTGAAGATGTTGCGACAAAATGGCCAGAAGTTTTAAAAAACTTTCGTCATCATCCTGATAAATATGATGAATCATTAGTAGAAGGAGAAAGTTTTCTAGAAGTAATCGCTCGTTTCCGTGCAGCAATTGAAGAGTATTGTCGCCAGTATCCTAATGGTAATATTCTCGTGATTTCCCACGGAGCTGCCTTGAATGCTGCCATTAATGCATTGATTGGAACACCTCTTGCTCACTTGAAAGATCGTGGTGGACTAAGCAATACATCAACGACGATTCTTACTACTAATGATGGTCGTCATTTTGAACTTGAAAAGTGGAATGATACATCTTACCTTCACAAGAGCAAGGTTGACCCGACTGATACGATTTAAGAGGTGATATTAATGACAGAGAAAAAAGATTTTCGTGATCCTAAGAAAAAGGAAACAGAAAAATTAGTTCATAAACTAGTTGAAGCAATTGATGAGCACCCAGATAAAGTAAAAAATTATTATGATTTAGGTTCTTTGCTAACCCGGTTAAATGACTATCAACAAGCAGAAGAACTCTTTATGAAGGCTTTGGGGATTTTTGAGGCAAAGGGCAACAAGGATGCTATGAACCTCTTAAACTACGGTCTTGGTAACCTTTACTATGAGATTGGCAAAGTTAATGAGGCAATTAAGCTTTACAATAAGATTGATGATCCTAAACTCAAAGCTGATTCTTATCTTATGTTAGCCCAAAGCTATATGAAAAAGGGACAATACAAGCAAGCAGTTGCTTATGGATTAACTGCCCTTGAATTACGTCCAGACGATCCTGAAATTAATCAGGTAATTGGTGATTCATTATTAGCATTAGGTGAATTTAAACAGGCTAAGGCTTACTATGATGCAATTCTAAAGTATCATCCGGGCCGTGCTGATACGCAATTTAATCGCGGAATTGTAGCAATGGTTCTTGGTGAGCCATATAAAGACTACCTTGCGCAAGCTAAGCAGTTAGATCCTAACTACTACCATAAGAGTGAGCAACGACTTAATGATATTGAAAAAACGCTTCAGGCAACGCAAAAGAAAGATTAGCAACATGAAAGGATGACTTCTATGGCTGAAGAAATCGACCTATTTAAGACGCCAACGGAGCCGTCTTTTTTTATTGGTCAGGTACAATCTGAGATTTTTACTAGTCCAGATTCGTTTTTTAAAGTTTTAATTGTCTCGGTTGAAGAAGCGAATTTTGATTGGCACGAGCCGGAAATTACTGTAACCGGAAGTTTTGGTGATCTTAGTGATGATCAAACTTACCGCTTTGAGGGAAAAATTGTTGAGCATCCACGATATGGACAACAATTTCAAGCTACTTCTTACCATGTTAACCGTCCTACAAGCAAGGATGGGTTAGTTGATTTCTTGTCTGGAAAACAATTTACCGGAATTGGAAAAAAGACGGCTGAAAAAATTGTCGACAAGTTAGGAACGGATGCAATTAATAAAATTATTGCTGACCCTCATGTTTTAGATGAATTAAAACTCCGCAAAGCAGTTAAGGATTCATTAGTTGATAATTTACGGGCAAACCAGGGGATGGATGAGATTATTATCGGCCTAAATGATCTCGGCTTTGGCGCTAACCTTAGTAGTGCAATTTTTGACAAGTACGGGGAAGAAACTCTACATATTATTAATGAAAATCCCTATCAACTCGTCACTGAAATAGATGGAATTAGTTTTAATCGTGCTGATCAGGTGGCACAAAAATTAGGAATTGCCACGGATGATTCACGCCGGATTGATGCAGCAATTATCCAGACGCTTGATGATTTGACAATGGAAACCGGTGATACATTTACTACAACAAAACCTCTTCTGCAGCAAACTATCCAGTTGCTTGCCCAAGGAAGTGGTGGCCGTGTTTCTACAGATTTGATTGCCAACCAAATTGTTGAGTTGGAGAAAAATCAAGAAATTAGTTACGCTGATGAAAAAATTTATCCAACTGCCCTTTATAACGCGGAATGGCAAATTGCTGATCACTTGCATCGTCTTCTTACCGTTGACCAGAAAAAATTACCAGCAACGACTATTGAAAAAACAGTTACGAAGGTTGCCGAGCAATCGGGAATAACCTATGATCAAGTTCAAAAAGAGGCTATCAAAACAGCCTTAAATAGTAAAGTCATGCTTCTTACGGGCGGCCCGGGAACGGGAAAAACAACAATTATTAAGGGAATTGTAGCAAGTTATGCGAAAATTCATGATCTCTCATTAGACGTAAATGAATATAAAGAAAAGTCTTTTCCTGTTTTACTAGCTGCTCCTACAGGCCGTGCTGCTAAACGAATGAGTGAAGCTACTGATTTACCAGCAAGTACAATTCACCGCTTACTAGGGCTTAATGGCCGGGAAATGCCAACTGATATGAATGCCCGCGATTTAGAAGGCTCGTTATTGATTATTGATGAAATGTCGATGGTTGATACGCTTTTGTTTAAGACTCTTATTCAAGCCGTTCCTACTTCTATGCATGTAGTTTTAGTAGGTGATAAGGACCAATTACCATCTGTTGGTCCTGGACAAGTTTTTCATGATCTTCTTGATTTTGCAGAACTGCCAAAAGTTGAACTAACCAATATTCACCGCCAGGCTGCTGATTCAACAATCATTCCATTAGCTCATGCTATCAAAGAGGGTAAGCTACCATCAGATCTAACAAATAAAATGCCAGATCGATCATTTATCTCATGTCATGCTAACCAAGTGCCAAGTGTGGTCCAACAAATTATTGACCTTTCTAAAAAACGAGCTTATTCCGCAAATGATATTCAAATCTTGGCACCAATGTACCGGGGACAAGCAGGGATCGACCGGTTGAATGAACTTGCGCAACAGGCATATAATCCCCCAGCTAATGGAAAACAAGAAGTCGATTTTAGGGGACTGACTTTTCGCGTTGGAGATAAGGTCCTGCAACTCGTTAATGTTCCAGAAAAAAATATTTTTAACGGTGATATTGGACAAATTACAGCAATTGAAAGCGGTAAGACAGTCGGCAAGAAAAATGAATCAATTACTGTCGATTTTGATGGTAATGAAGTGAGTTATAGCCGAATGGAATGGAATCAATTACGGTTAGCTTATTGTATTTCGATCCATAAAGCACAGGGAAGTCAGTTTAAGATGGTTCTTTTACCGATTGTTCAGCAGTTTAGCCGAATGCTTCAACGAAATCTTTTATATACAGCGATTACCCGTGCCGCAGAAAAGTTAGTCTTGATCGGTGAGCCGTATGCGGTTGTGACTAGTGTAAAAAATGAAGCGGTTAACCGGAAAACTTCTTTGGTTGATCGCCTCGGCAAAGTTTGGAATAAGCATGGTGAATTAAAATCAAAATTAGATCATCAAACAGATTCATTAACAAAAGAACTTTCTAGTCCTCAAACAGCTCAAAGACAACCGGAACAATTGATAAATAATGATGCTCAACAATATATCCTAACAGCTGCCCTCATTAATTCAGAGGCAATTGATCCATTAATCGGAATGGAAAATATTAGCTTACAAAGTTTGCATCAAGCCAAATAATACTTGCTTGAACAGTAATTTGTTGTCATAATAGTTATGATTATTGTCGAACTTTAAAGGAGTATAAAAATGACCCAGATAAAAAATGCCGATAATGTGCGTTTATTTTCACTAAATTCAAATCCAAAACTAGCTGAACAAATTGCTCAACGCGTGGGGATTCCGTTGAGTAAAGCTTCCATTAGTCATTTTGCTGATGGGGAAATTAAAATTACAATTGACGAAAGTATTCGTGGCTGTGAGGTTTATGTCATTCAGTCCGTTTCTGATCCAGTTAACACTAACTTGATGAAACTATTAATTATGGTTGATGCTCTACGGCGGGCAAGTGCGGCTAAAATTAATGTTGTAATGCCTTACTATGGTTATGCACGTCAAGATCGAAAAGCACGAAGCCGTGAACCAATTACAGCTAAATTGATCGCTAACCTTCTTGAAATGGATCAAATTAGTCGATTAGTAACGATTGACCTTCATGCTCCTCAAGTTCAAGGTTTCTTTGATATTCCTGTTGATCATCTTCAAGCAACCAGTCTTTTTACTAAGTATATTGGGGAACAAAACTTGGGTGATGATATTGTAGTAGTTGCCCCTGATCATGCTGGCGTTAATTTAGCGCGGAAATATGCTGAACGAATTAAAGCTTCCATTGCGATTATTGATAACCGTAACGATGAAGTTCGGGAACGGACTGAGCAAGAAGTGCCTGAATATGTAATCGGGGATGTAAAGGGAAAAACAGCGATTATTGTTGACGATATTGTTGATACTGGTGTCCGCATGAACTTATCTGCACAAGCATTAAAGAACTTTGGTGCTGCTAAAGTTTATGGAATCGCTACACATGCAGTACTCTCAGCTGATGCGGTAAATACGTTGCAAAATTCGCCGCTTGAAAAAATGATTGTGACAGATACAATTCAATTGCCAAAAGAGAAGGAATTCCCTAAGCTGGTTCAATTATCAGTGGACGATTTATTAAAAGAAGCAATTGTTCGTATCCACAATAACCAATCAATTGATACATTGTTTAATCGTAAATAATTTTATTTTAAAAGGTTCTCGTCTAATGGGGCCTTTTTTTAATACATTTTTATCAAGAAAATTCTATAATCTTTTTAATTGATGATAAATATAATTTTATTTATAATGGGCGATGGATAAGTTTGATTGATAGACAAGTCCTATTTATAGAAACAGTTAATGATTACTGACAATAAAAAGTTAGTTTAGTAGTCAAAAGGAGGATTTTGATGTTATCAAAAAATAATAATCGTGAGCTTCAACGAAAGATAGATGATAGGCAAGATTGTTTTACGTTGCGTAAACTTTCAATCGGGGTTGCCTCTGTCTTACTTGGTTCTTTTATTATGGGAATTCAGTTGTCGCAAACGGCTTATGCTTCTAATAACAATGGTATAGCAGTTACTGAAACAACGAATCTGGCAAGTTTACCAGGGAGCAATGATGCGTCAAATCAATCTAGCGTGGTTGAAAGTGCTAGTACTCCAGTAAGCGCAAGTTCTAATCAAAATAATCAGACGCGTACAGTAAGTGAGGAAGTTACAGCTACCTCTAATAATTCTAGCTCAATAAATTCCTCATCAGCTAAAACAGCAACTGCTAGCAGTCAATCATCTCAAACAAGTGCTGCGTTAACTAGTAATAACCCAAGTTCAACGCCCGTGATGACTGCAAGGGGATCTAGTGACTCTATTCAAAATTTAACTAGTAACTCCCAAGTGTCATTAAATACTCAACAAGCAAGTATTATAGATGCGCCAGATTACCCTAATACCAATGGAATAATACCTCAAAATCAATATATTTTTGATCAATTCCATTTAACTAATGGTCAATTGACTGATAATGCGTATACGCCCTTAAATATGGTAATTACTTTAGCTACTAATCGTAATGAACCAGGAGGGATCTTAAATTACTATATTACGAACGACCAATACACACAACAGTATAGTAATGGGACAATAAATGTTGGTGAAATGCAAAGCTATGAGGGACCATATCAGGGTTCTAAAATTAATATTTATAATTTTGGGGAAAATGGAATAAGTGTTAATGAACTTAATAATAATTATGGCTTAGCTTTTACATTTGGTTATGGAAAGTATCAAGCTCTTATTAAAGAGAACCCTAATCCTTATGCAGCAGATAATGTATCTAATGCGTGGGGAGATACAATGCCAGCAAAAGTAACTCAGACTATTAAATATGTAAATGAGAAAACAGGAGAAGAGATACCTGGAATACAACCTTACACACAAACGGGACTCACAGGACAGGTATATTCGGCTGGAAAAAACGATCAAATAGTTATTAAGGGTTATTATTTGATTAATAGTAGTCGTGCTAATGGAATTATTTCACAATTTCATAATGGAGGAACCTACACAAATGAATGGGTAAGTGCAAGCGGACAATTAATAAAAGAGGTATGGCACCAAATTTCACAAAATGGGTTGATGCAATGTGACATTTATATTAATGGTCAGCAGCAATATGATCCTAACAATTTAAAAGGAATTGTTTATCCTTCAAGTCAAAGCTCACTTGGCCCAACAGCTTTGAGTATTCAAAATGGTAATTATGTCTTTCCAAATCCTTATGTAGAGCAAACGCAAAACATTGAATTAAAATATTTGCCATTAGGAAAAATTATTCCAGTGTTACCGAATGGAGAAGTAATACCAAACGCACCGCAACCGCAATATCAGAACAATCCTAATGATCCAACCGGAGTTAAACCGGATGAGCCAGTTCCTGTTATTCCTGGTTATACGCCGCAAGAACAAACGGTTACGCCAGAAGATCCTGGAAAAGATACACGGGTTATCTATACACCAATTCAGCAAGGTTCAATCACTGTGACCGTTCATGATGTAACAGATAATGTTAACTTGCCGCAATACGGTAAGAGCAGTGGTGAACAAGATGTGGGGACTGGATTTACCTATGATAAGAATACTGTAATTGCAGACCTTGAAAACAAGGGTTATAAAGTTCTTAATCCAGATGTAGTAATTCCAACTACCATTAGTAAAGGTGCGCAAAACATTGTGATTAATGTTGAACACCAGCTTGTTCCTGTAACACCAGAGAATCCAGGAATTCCTGGCCAACCTATTAATCCTAACGATCCAGACGGTCCAAAGTGGCCAGACGGGACTGCTAAGAATGATTTGGAAGTAACTGGTACCCAGACTATTCATTATGAAGGTGCTGGCGATAAGACGCCGGCTGATAATACTCAACACTTTACATTCATGAAGAGTGCTACTGTTGATAAAGTAACTAGTAAGATTGTCAGTGAAACTGGCTGGAACGTTGCTAGTCATACCTTTGGTAATGTTGATACGCCAGTAGTAGCGGGCTATCACGCAGATAAGGCCGTTGCTGGTGGAGCAACGATCACTCCTGATGACTTAAATAAGACGATTGTGGTAACCTATGCACCAAATGGCCATGTAATTCCAGTCGGTCCAGACGGTACACCAATTCCAGGTGCCGACCAACCACAATTCCCGACGAATCCTGATAATCCAACAGGAACAACGCCGAGTGAAATTCCAGTAGTACCAGGTTATCATCCAGAAACTGGTAAGCCAGGTGACCTGGTCGATCCAGTGCCAGGTCAACCAGGTGAAGATGTACCAGTTAAGTATGTGCCAGATACCCCAACACCAGAAACTTATACTGGTTCGCAAACGATTAAGTTCGTTGACGGGAATGGAACGGAACTCCACGCACCAGATATTCAAACAGCTGGGGACTTAACAGGTGACCACACCTTTGGCAAGATCAATACGCCAGTAATTAAGGGTTACACTACTACCCAAACTACTGCAGGTGGTGCAACAGTCACCAAGACTGACCCGAATGCCACGATTACGGTAACCTACACGTCAAACGGTCACATTATTCCGGTCGGCCCAGATGGTACGCCAATTCCAGGTGCCGACCAACCACAGTTCCCAACCAATCCGGACAACCCAAGTGAAACGATACCAGGCCAAGTTCCAGATGTACCAGGTTATCACCCAGAAACTGGTAAACCAGGTGACCCAGTCGATCCAGTGCCAGGTCAACCAGGTGAAAACGTACCAGTGAAGTATGTCCCAGATACGCCAGTTGAACAAGGGTCAATCACTGTTACTGTGCGTGATACTACCGATAATGTTGACTTGCCGCAATACGGTAAGAGCAGTGGTGAAGAAAATGTTGGGACGACCTTTACTTACGATAAGAACACGGTAATCCAAGAATTAGAAAATAAGGGTTACAAGGTCCTTAATCCTGATGTTGTCATCCCGACAACGATCAGTAAGGGTGCGCAAAACATTGTGATTAATGTTGAACACCAGCTTGTGCCTGTAACACCAGAAAATCCAGGACAACCAGGTCAGCCAATCAATCCGAACGATCCAAACGGTCCAAAGTGGCCAGATGGGACCGCTAAGGATGACTTGGAGGCAACTGGAACCCAGACCATTCACTACGTTGGGGCTGGTGACCAGACGCCGGCTAACAATGTTCAGCACTTTACCTTTACTAAGAGTGCCGTGGTTGATAAGGTAACCGGTAAGATTGTTAGTGAAACTGGCTGGAACGGAACGTCGCTAGCCATACCTTCGGCAATATCGATACGCCAGTTGTTTCTGGCTATCACGCAGATAAGGCAGTTGCCGGTGGGACTACCATTACCCCTGATGACTTGAATAAGACGGTTACGGTAACGTATACGCCAAATGGTCATATTATTCCAGTCGGTCCGGATGGGAAGCCATTGCCAAATGTTCCACAACCGCAATACCCAACGAACCCGAATAATCCAACTGAAGTGACGCCGAATGAACCAGTACCGGAAATTCCAGGATATACACCAAATGTTTCAACGGTAACTCCTGAGAATCCGGGTGAAAATACTCCAGTAGTTTACACGCCAAACGAAAAACCAGTTGGACCAACCACCCCTAGTGAAAATGGCACTCCAAATGGTAATACTGGCAATCCAACTACACCACAGCCAGAGACACCAGCAAAACCAATGACGCCAACTACAACACCAGCTGGAAATAGTAATATTCCTACTAATGGACAAACTACTTCTCCAGCAGGCAGTTCAGTTACCACAAGCGATGTAAAAAACGCTAATGCCACCACACCAGTAGCACAAAAACAAGCTGCTCAATTACCGCAAACTGGCAATGAACAATTAAAGCACGAAGGAATCTTAGGTTTACTTGCTTTAGGAGTTGCAGGCTTATTGGTATTTGGTAAAAAGCGTCGTAAAGAATAATTAACTTATTGTTTGTCACATCGAATAATTATAAAAAGCCGAGGCTAAGAAACTTCTTAACCTCGGTTTTTTCGATTAAATGATTAAATTAAAATGATAATGAGTCAACGAATGTCTGGTAAGCTTGATTTTCATTGCTTTCGACAACGTTTTTACGAAGGTCAGCTAGATCGACTGCGTGTAAAGATGATTCATCTACAGTAATAATATGAGTAAACGTAGCATTACCGATTAGTTCGACCCAGTAGTTGTAGTCATCACGGTGAAGAATTGTCTTGACCATGCCGCCAGGATTATAAACACTAATTGGTTCATTAAATGATGCTGCGTCTGGATGAGTGAGGGCTAAAGCGAGACTAGTGGCAGACATACCTGTCCCACAAGCATTTGTAAAGCCAACTCCTCGTTCAAACGTTTTTACAAAGAGTTTGTTATGACCGAGAATATGGCCAAAATTAACATTTACCCCATCACTAAAGTAAGGATTATCACTATTTAACCGTGTACCTAATTCTTTAAGTGCTGGACCATTTAGCTCTTCCATACTAACAAAACTAATTAAGTGGGGGTTAGGAACAGCAAGGGCTGAAAAACGGAGACTAGGATATAATTCAGGAACAAGGGTGTCTAACAGGCGCTCATGACCAAGATTATCAAATGGCAAAGCAGTGCGGTCAAACTTTACTGGTGAAATTTCAACGGCAAAAGCGGGAACTCCGGGTGCAAGGTCTTCATGCTGACGAACACGAAGACTAGCATTCATTGTATCGACTTTAAAATCGGTTAAATTATCACGTTCTGCTACATAACGAGCAACCGTTCTTAGACCATTGCCGCACATTGAGGCCTCACTGCCATCTGCATTAATTACCCGCATTTGTGCTGCTGATTCTGGTCTAGTTGGATGGTTAACAACTAAAACGCCATCAGCACCACCGAGAACGCCATTTTGTGCATCAGTTATTTGCTGGGTAAATGAAACTAATTCTTCATCAGTAAGGGGATTGGTCAGTTGTGTTTGGTCAAGGATAAAAAAGGCATTTTGTGATCCGTGTACTTTTAATAATTGCACCATAAATAGTTCCTCCTAATTTGCAAAAAAGCGATGGTAGATAGCTCGAACAGCTTCATCTGCATCTTCATTGTATGTCCCAATCATAATTGCAATTCGTGAAGCTCCTTGATTAATCATGGGAACCGCAATGTGTTTTTCAGCTAGGGGCATTAAAATATCATCGATTACCCCCGTGCGATTACGCATACCTTCACCAACAACCATGGTAATTGCATAATTATCAATCCATTCTAAACGGTCAGGATTAATCTCTTCTTGAATTTCATTGCAGATGGTATCGATTAATTGGTCATTAATTGCATTTCGATCAAGGATAATTGTTATATCATCGATTCCGGAAGGCATATGTTCGTACGAGACGTTGTGCTTTGCGAGAATTTCAAGAATCCGAAGAGTAAAACCTGCTTGCTTGTTAAGGAGATATTTGTGCAGATAGAGGGCTGCAAAGTGTTTTCCGCTCACGACCCCCGTTACAATGTCGCTTGGTTGAAAATCTTTATCAGGGGCAATCATTGTTCCCGGCTTTTCAGGATCATTAGTATTACGAACATTAATTGGAATATTTCCTTGAATGGCAGGAATCAGTGCTTCATCGTGAAAGACGGAAAAACCAGCGTAAGATAGTTCCCGCATTTCCCGGTAAGTCATGGTAGTAATTGGTTGCGGATGATCGACAATTTGTGGATTGGCTGAGTAAATAGCATCAACATCGGTGAAATTTTCATAAGTGGAGGCGTGAAGACCGCGCGCAAGAATCGCACCGGTGATATCAGAACCGCCACGGGAAAAAGTAGCAATGTGTCCGGCAAGGGTGAGACCATAGAAACCGGGGAATATTAATAATTCGTTCTCATTAAACGTAAAATGACTCAAGTTTGCATATGTTTCTGGGATAACGTTAGCATTATTGGGAGTTCCAGTAACGATAATACCAGCTTCACTTGGTGTCACAAAACGTGCTTCATAACCTAAATGCTGCAAAAGGATGGCCATTAGTTGGGCATTTAAGCGTTCACCATGAGCTTTGAAAGCAGCCAAGAGATAGTTATCATTTGGATACGTATGGTTAGGAAGGCCTTCCAGTCGTTCGGTTAGCGGAATCAATTTATCTGCTGGTAAGCCAAAATAAGCAGCAATCTCTTGATATCGATTTAAAATTTGTTCAACGATTTCTTGGGGATTTTGGCCTGCAATTACTGTTTGGGCATATTTAATCAGTAAGTCAGTAACCTTAATGTCATCGGCAAAACGTTTGCCCGGCGCAGAAGTGACAATTACCCGGCGTTGGGGGTCAGAGGTAATAATATTAATTGCATTTTGAAAGGCTTCTCCATTAGCCAGAGAACTTCCACCAAACTTTACAACTTTCATACTTAAATACTCCTTTGAGAAAATTAGGGTTGTTAATTTATCTCTAAAATAATTTAATCGAATTCTAACACATTAACGGAGACATGCAAGCCTTTAAGTTGTATAAGGTAAGTAAAATAAACTTTTAATGGATTAAAAAACTTTTTTAAATTTAATTATTTTTATTGACATTCTCATAAAAGACTTATAAGCTATGTATAAATCGAAGAGGCGCAACCGACACTAGTAAACTAATTTAGTCCGCCAAGACATTGAGGTTAGTTGAACAGGGAAGTTGCCGAAGCGCTTAGTTTGGCACATTAAGTAGCTGGGTCGTAGTTGAATAAGCTACGGACTGTCGCAGGACAATAAGAGCCTGCGTTGCGCTATCGACAAATCAGAATGGATAAGTGAATTCCACTGTTTGTTTGCGCAGACAGTGGATTTTTTATAGCCTCTTTACTACAAATCTCATGGAGGAATTACAAATGAACGAACAGATTACTGATCAACAATTAAATGCCGCTGGTCATCTAACGATTGGGGGATGTGATGCGGTTGACTTAGCTCATCAGTTTGGTACCCCGTTAGTTGTTTATGATGTTCAACAGATTCGCCAACAGATTCGAGCATTTAAGCGGGTTTTTGAAGAAAATAATGTTGATTATGCGGTTAGCTATGCTAGTAAAGCTTTTTCAGCAATCGCAATGTATCAAGTAGTTGCTGCAGAAGGTGCGCATGTTGATGTTGTTTCTGGTGGTGAATTATATACGGCAATCAAAGCCGGCTTTCCAATGGCTGATGTTAGTTTTCACGGAAACAATAAATCACGGGAAGAATTGGAAATGGCAATTGACCATCACGTGGGAACAATCATGATTGATAACTTCCATGAGATTGAATTGCTAGCAGACGTTTTGGAGAAGCTTGATGCACATGTTGATGTAATGTTGCGAATTACTCCTGGAATTTCTGCTCATACAAATAAGTACATTCAAACTGGTCAGGTTGACAGTAAGTTTGGGTTTGACCTTCAATCAGGACAGGCAGATGAGGCGTTAGCAAAAGTCCTCGAGAATCCCCGGATGCAAATGAAAGGGTTGCATGCCCATATTGGTTCACAGATTTTTGAGCTTGCGGGATTTGAAGGGGTAGCTAAGAAGTTGGTTGAAGTTGCTGCCCACTGGCAAGAAAAATTTAACTATCAAGCTGCTGTGATCAATGTTGGGGGCGGTTTTGGAATTCGTTATGTAAAAGATGATACACCACTTGCTCCAGAAGAATTTGTGGCAGCAATTATTAAGGCAATTAAAGCTGAAATTAAAGAAACAAATCTTGCTATGCCAGCGATCTGGATAGAACCCGGACGTTCAATCGCGGGGCCCGCTGGTTATAATCTTTATACTGTTGGATCACGTAAAGATGTACCAGGGTTGAAGCCATATGTAACAGTTGATGGGGGGATGGGTGATAACATTCGTCCAGCACTTTATGAAGCACAATATGAAACGGTCTTAGCAAATAATCCTCGTGCAGAGTTGGTTGAACATGTTCGGGTAGCAGGAAAGTATTGCGAGTCTGGTGATATCCTCAGTCAGAATCAGGTATTACCGGCTACAAAACCAGGAGATGTCTTAGCGATGCTTGATACTGGTGCTTATGGCTACTCCATGGCTTCAAATTATAATCGGAATCCTCGACCAGCAGTTGTCTTTGCAGAAAAAGGCACAGCCCAGGTTGTAATTAAACGAGAAACCTATGATGATTTAGTTCATTTGGATGAACCATACCAACAATAATTTGACATATATAAAGGAAGAAAGAGGTAATAATTATGGCTGAATTAGATGCACAAACAATCATTAACTACATTAGTAACGCACCCAAGAAGACACCGGTAAAGGTCTACCTTAAAGGAAATCTAGGTGATTTAGAATTTCCCGCAGAAGTAGAAACCTTTCTTGAACCGCATACGGGAGTTATTTTCGGTGATTGGACAGTTATCGAACCGTTATTAAAGAAATACAGTTCAGCAATTGAATCTTACCACGTGGAAAATGATGCGCGTAATTCAGCGGTTCCTTTGCTCGATTTGAAGAATATTAATGCCCGCATTGAGCCAGGAGCAATTATTCGCGATAAAGTTCTTATTGGTGACAATGCTGTCATTATGATGGGCGCAACAATTAATATTGGTGCTGAAATTGGTGCTGATTCGATGATTGATATGGGGGCAGTTCTTGGTGGCCGTGCAATTGTTGGGCGCCACTGTCATATTGGTGCTGGTACTGTATTAGCTGGAGTTGTTGAACCGGCTTCAGCTGAACCAGTCCGCATCGATGATAATGTAATGATTGGCGCCAATGCGGTGGTAATTGAAGGGGTTCATGTAGGAGAAGGAGCTGTCATTGCTGCTGGAGCAATTGTTACTCATGATGTTGCTCCTCATACGATGGTTGCGGGAGTTCCTGCTAAGCTTATTAAGAATGTTGATGACCAAACTGCTGGTAAGACTGAATTAGAGGACGATTTACGGAAGCTATAGGAGGATGAAGATGTTAACAGAAGAAGAATTAATTCAAATTCGTCGTCATCTCCACCAAATTCCGGAACTGGCTCTCCAGGAATTTGACACTCACCAATACTTAGTTGAGACGGTTGCTGGTTTTAACCAAGCATTTTTAGAAGTTCGTACTTTTAAGGAATTACCAACTGCTCTCATGGTGTTAGTTCATGGGCAGAATCCACAACGAACAATTGGGTACCGAACAGACATCGATGCCTTACCAGTTGAGGAACAAACAGGCTTGCCATATTCATCAACTCATCCGGGAATAATGCACGCCTGTGGTCATGACATTCATATGACGGTTGCATTAGGTGTATTGAATTATTTTAGTGAACACCAGCCGCAAGATAATATCCTGTTTTTCTTCCAACCAGCCGAAGAAAGCGAAAATGGTGGAAAGCGGGCATATGAATTGGGCTTGTTTAGTGGAAAGTGGAAACCAGATGAGTTTTACGGTTTGCATGATAATCCTGATTTGCCAGCAGGAGCAATTGGTTGTCGGATGGGGACCTTGTTTGCGGGAACCACGGAAGTTAATATTGACCTCAATGGTAAGGGCGGTCACGCGGCGTATCCTCAAAATGCTAATGATACAGTCGTTGCGGCAGCATCATTGATTCTTCAAGTGCAGACTGTAATTTCGCGGAGTATCGATCCTATTCAAAGTGGTGTAATTACCTTAGGAAAGATTGACGGCGGGACGATTCGAAATGTTATTGCTGGACATACGCGGATTGAAGGAACGATTCGGGGACTAACGCAAACGATGATTGAAACTATTGATGACCGCTTGAAGGATGTATGTGAAGGAATCGGGCGTAGTTTTAACATGGATGTTTCCCTTGAATTAAATCAGGGTGGCTATTGGCCAGTAGAGAATAATCCAGAATTAACAAAACGGTTTATCCATTATATGGAAGAAACACCAACTGTAAACTTTATCGAAACAGAACCAGCAATGACTGGGGAAGATTTTGGCTACTTACTGGCTAAATTTCCGGGAACCATGTTTTGGCTTGGGGTTGAAGATGATTCACAATTACATTCGGCCACCCTTACCCCCAATGAAAAAGCAATTAAACGGGGAGTAGATGCGATTACTGGTTTTCTTGAATATCGAATGCAAAATTAGCAGGGAATAAATAATGGAGGAAAGAATATGACATTATTACAAAATGCAGACTTAATGACGGCAATTGTAACCCCCTTTGATGATGAGGGAAATATTGATTATGGTCGTTTAGAGTATTTGACAAATTACTTAATTGAACATGGGAGCAACGGTTTTGTTATTGGAGGGACTACTGGGGAAACTCCAGAACTCACTCATGATGAAAAAATTGAGCTATACCAACATTTCGGTGAAATTGTAAACGGACGGGCTCCGGTTATTGCTGGAACTGGAAGCAATAATACCAAAGAGACAATTGCGTTTACTAATGAAGTTGCACAAATTAACGGTATCGATTATGCCCTTGTTGTTGTTCCTCCTTATAACAAACCTAACCAACGGGGAATGGTGGCTCATTTCACAGCAGTTGCGGATAATGTTGACCTCCCAATCATCATTTACAACATTCCTGGTCGTACAGGGGTAAAGATGGCTCAGGAAACCGTAGTAGAATTGTCTCACCATCAAAATATCGCCGCTGTAAAACAATGCGCATCTTTGGAAGAACTTGAATACATTGTTGAACACCGCGACCCTGATTTTGCAGTTTTCACGGGTGAAGATGCACAGGCACTAACTGCCCGGGTTTTAGGAGCAAATGGGGTTATCTCGGTTGCTTCCCATACCTATGTCGATCAAATGCGCCAAATGTATGACTCACTATACCGAGGCGATTATCAAACTGCTGGTAAGTTGCAACGATGGTTAACTCCCCGGATGGCCGCCTTGTTTATGTTCCCATCACCATCACCAGTTAAAGCAGTTTTGAATGCGCAAGATTTTAACGTTGGTGGTTGTCGCTTACCAATTCTTCCATTAAATGAAGAAGAAAAGCGCGAATTAGAGGCTGCTTTATCCTTACCTGCCAATTCACTGACTACTAAGAACTTACCATTAAATTTGGGGGAATAAAGCATGAAAAAAGTTTTAATTGCTGGTGCGACTGGAGCAATGGGGCAAAAGGCTGTTGACCTAGTAAACTCACTCGATGGGTTTGAAATTACTGCTGCGCTTGCACCAACCTTAACAAAAGAAAATATGACTGATTTTCACCTTGCATCATCTGTTCATCCTTATCAAACTTTGGATGAAATTGAAGATGGTGTTGCTGATATTTGGATTGATTTTACCTTGCCAAGTGCCGTTTATCAGAATGTTAAGTTTGTACTTGAACACGACATGAGGCCGATTGTTGGAACGACCGGCTTAACCGATGAACAACAAACAGACTTAGTGCGCCTCAGTGAAGAAAAACAGGTAGGTGGATTGATCGCTGCTAATTTTGGGATGTCGGCAGTTCTTCTTATGAAATTTGCTCAGGAAGCAGCCAAGTATTTCCCGGACGTTGAAATTATTGAAATGCATCATGGTGATAAAAAAGATGCCCCATCAGGAACGGCCTTGAGTACCGCAAAGTTGATCGATCAAGTGCGTCCTGCGCATGAGACAAATCCTGATGAAACAGAGAGTTTAACCGGTGCGCGGGGTGGCGACTACCATGGAATTAAGATTCATGCTGTTCGGCTGCCGGGGTACATTGCTCACGAACAAGTTCTCTTTGGTGGGGATGGCGAGGCCCTGACTATCCGTCAAGACTCATTTGACCGTCAATCCTTTATGAATGGGGTTAAAGTTGCTCTGGAGAAAATTGATGGATTATCAAAATTGGTAATTGGCTTAGAAAATATTTTATAAGAAGGTGAAAAAATGCCAAGACTTCATGCTGAATTAGCAACTACCGTAAATAGTCATTTGGCAGCTGTTCCGCCAGCACAGATTCGCGCATTTGATGAAGAAATTTCTGCCGTTCCTGGACTAGTAAAATTAACACTTGGTGAACCGGACTTTGCTGTGCCAGATCACGTCAAAAAAGCGGCAATTGAAAGTATTCAAAATGATGATTCTCACTATTCACCAAGCAAGGGTAAGATTGAATTACGCAAAGCGATTAGTAAATATCTTGAGCAGAGTCGTCATGTTTACTATGACCCTGAAACCGAAATAGTAGTCACGATTGGGGCAACAGAAGCGGTAACCGCGACAACTTTTGCAATGTTAAATCTGGGAGATAAAGTAATTATTCCCACTCCAGCATTTTCGCTATATTTCCCGAGTGTTTCCCTAACTGGTGCTGAACCGATCAAAGTTAACACTGCTGATGATGGCTTTTTGCTATCTGCTGAAAGACTAGAAGGGGTATTAGCGAAAGAGGGTCCTGCGGTAAAGGCCGTTCTCTTAAATTATCCTAACAATCCAACTGGCCGTTCATACACTGAAGAAGAGCTAAAAGCACTGGCTAAAGTAATTGAAGATCATCACATTTATGCGATTGTTGATGAGATTTATAGTTCATTGATGTACGATCAACCATTCCATTCACTTGCGACGCTTTTGCCTGAGCAGACAATCCTGATTAGTGGCTTATCAAAATCACATGCAATGACGGGTTATCGTTTAGGATATGTGGCTGGCCCGGGAGAATTTATTTCAACGATGTCAAAGATGCATTCATTTATGGTAACGTGCCCAAATGATACTGCTCAAGCGGCCGCGATTGAAGCGTTAGAAAAGGGGGATGATGATCCGCAAGTATTTAAGCGGGCCTATCGTCAACGGAGAGATAAACTTGCGAGTGCAATGCGAAAGATGGGCTTTGAAATTGCATTGCCAGATGGCGCATTTTATATTTTTGCTAAAATTCCTGCTCAATTTGGGAAGGATGATCTCACTTTTGCTCGTAAATTAGCCCACGAAGCTAAAGTTGGCGTAATTCCCGGGAATGCATTTGGTCCTGGTGGAGAAGGATACATTCGTTTATCATATGCAGCGGCAGATTCTGTTATTGATACGGCGATTGAACGGTTACAAAATTTTATGAATAATTTAGGATAGGTTGAAAGAAGGAACTAAGATGAGTAAAGAATATAATGTCGCAATTTTGGGTGCTACTGGTGCAGTTGGTACACGGATGATTCAGCAATTAGAACAGTCAACAATTCCAGTAAAGAATGTGAAATTACTGGCATCTGCTAAGTCAGCTGGTAAGCAATTATCATTTAAGGGCCAACCGATTACTGTTGAAGAGACTACACCTGATTCTTTTGATGGGATTGATATTGTGCTTTCATCTGCTGGTGGATCAGTATCAAAAAAGTTCCTTCCAGAGGCAGTAAAACGGGGAGCAGTTTGTGTTGATAATACGAGTGCTTTTCGGATGGAACCTGATGTACCGCTAGTAGTTCCAGAAGTAAATGAAGAGGCATTAAAAAATCATCATGGAATTATTGCTAATCCCAACTGTTCGACAATTCAAATGGTGGTAGCATTGGAACCAATCCGCCAAGCATTTGGATTGAATCAAATTATTGTTTCAACTTACCAGGCGGCTTCAGGAGCAGGTCAATCAGCTTTAAATGAATTGCGACAAGAAACTCAAGACTACCTTGATGGTAAAGACATGCAAGCGGATGCCAAGATTTTGCCAACAAAGGGTGACAAGAAGCATTATCCATTAGCTTTTAATTTATTACCGCAGATCGATGTCTTTGAAGATGATGGTTACTCCCATGAAGAATGGAAGATGATCCACGAAACAAAGAAGATCATGTTAAACGATATGGACGCTAAGGATATTAAGGTTACTGCCACTTGTGTTCGTGTACCTGTCCCAATTGCTCATGGAGAATCAATTTACTTTACTGTTGACGATCCAACGGTAACTGTTGACCAATTGCGGGCAGTATTAAAGGACGCTCCCGGGGTAGTTCTGCAGGATGATCCTGCGCACCAGGTTTATCCTCAACCAATTAATGCTGTTGGCAAGCGTGACACTTTTGTTGGTCGTCTCCGTGCAGATGAAGAAAATCCTGGTTCCTTTAATATGTGGGTTGTTGCTGATAATCTCCTTAAAGGGGCTGCTTGGAATACCGTTGAAAATGCAGAACGTTTAGTCGCAAATGGGTTAGTTTAAAATTTTATAATCCCGAAATGTCAATTTAAGTTAGAAAGAAAATAGTTGCTCATCAGTGACGTAAGACATGAATACTTCATATGGAGTTCGATAGCCTAGTGATTTACGGGGCAGGTTATTTCGCTTACTCATCAGTTGGGTTACCAATTCATCAGGAAGATTGCGGAAATCTAGCTGTTTCGTTAAGCCATCCCGGCGTAAAAGACCGTTGTTGTTTTCGTTCAGCCCTCGTTGATTGGGAGCACCAACCTCGGCAAAGTAAGTGTGAAGGTCAAATTGATTGGCAATCTCGCGCCAGCCGGCGAATTCTTTTCCGTTGTCAAAGGTAATCGATTTGAAGAAGTGCCGCGGGAATTTCCGAAGCCACTGACTTAAGTGTTGGTTAATCGCATCAGCCGTCTTTTCGTGCACATTGAGTACAATTTCGACCTTCGATTGGCGTTCGGTCAGGGTCATTACCGCCCCTTGGTGCTTTTTGCCTTGGACGGTATCAGCTTCAAGGTGCCCAAATTCAGTGGCATAGTGCGGAAAGTCCTTGGCACGCTCGTGAATACTTCGCCCCAATTGGCCAGCCTTCCCACGGCGCTCGACATAGCCATTCGGGTGCCGCTTACCTCGCATCGGCAAGGAACGGACATCGAAGCCGAACTGGCCACGTTCAAACATCCGGTAAAGAGTTCGCCGGTTACAACTAATTGGGCGCTCAGCGCGCCCAATAATGGTATCAGGCGTCCACCCCTGGGCAATTTTGTCGTTGATATAAGTGAGTTCAGCCAGTGACAACTGAGTACGTTTTCGGCCACAACGTTGCTTATTGCGCATATAGTGATCTTGATAATCAGCAATTGAGGCACCGGTTTCCAGGTAACGATAAACGCGATAAACGGTTTCGGCGCAACGTTTGATCATTTGGGCCACTCGGTACGCTTTAAGCTTTTGCACGAAAGAATGGGCGATGATTGTCAGCTCGTTTGTGGTAAGATGGGTGTAAGTCATTTGTGGTTTCCTTTCTTTTGTTTAGGGGTATTTAAAAGTCTACCACAAATGGCTTTTCTATTTTTCTAACTTAATTTTACAAACGGCGAATCATATAAAAAATACTCTCTGAATATAGGGAGTATTTTTTGTATGATATAAATGAAAGGATGATCAGTGATGAAATTTGTAATTGCTCCAGATTCATTTAAAGGCGGACTAACAGCAAAAGAAGCAGCAAATGTGATGGCAGAAGGAATCAAAAGAGTGTTTCCGAATGCCGAGTATGCTTTAGTTCCAATGGCTGGTGGAGGAGAAGGGACTGTTCAATCCTTAGTTGATGCGACTAATGGTCAAAAAATGATTGCTAAAGTCCACAATCCATTAAATAAATTAGTTAATGCTGAGTATGGGATATTAGGTGATGGGGAAACAGCAGTGATTGAGATGGCGGCAGCAAGTGGGCTTCAATTTGTTAATAAGGAGACTGCGAACCCGCTTATTACAACTACATATGGTACCGGCGAGTTAATTAAGGATGCTCTTGACCATAACATTAAAAAAATAATTATTGGAATTGGGGGAAGTGCAACCGTTGATGGTGGTGCAGGAATGGCCCAAGCACTTGGAGCACGTTTATTGGATGTTGATAATCATGAAATTGGTTTAGGCGGTGGTGCGTTAGCAAGTTTAAATCAAGTCGATTTTCGAGGTTTAGATCCCCGTTTAAAAAATGTAGATATTCAAATTGCATCAGACGTTACCAACCCATTAACAGGAAAAAATGGGGCAGCCCCAGTATTTGGTCCACAAAAGGGTGCTGATGAAGAAATGGTGAATATCTTGGACAAAAATCTTCATCATTATGCACGAAAAATAGTTGCAGCTGGTGGGCCTGACGTTGAACAAACAGCAGGTGCAGGGGCAGCCGGTGGTTTAGGAGCCGGATTAATAGCTTTTACCAGTGCAACAATGAAGCGAGGAGTAGAATTAGTGATTGAAGCAACTCAACTACGAAAAAAGGCAGTTGGCGCGGATTATGTTTTTACTGGTGAAGGAGGAATTGATTTCCAGACTAAATTTGGTAAAACGCCATATGGAGTCGCTAAGGCAACTAAAGAGGTGGCTCCAACTGCTCCGGTAATTGTGTTGGCTGGAAATATTGGTAAAGGTGTGAATGATTTATATTCATCCACGGCCATTGATGCAATTTTTGCAACTCCTGAAGGGGCTAAACCATTAAAAACAGCATTAGCAGATGCACTTATTGATATTGCTCAAACAGCAGAAAACGTTGCGCGTTTAATTAAAGTGAGTCGTGTTAATAATTAGAAATTAAAAGAGGGTGGAAAAAACTTTGCTTTTTTCTCACCCTCTGCTATTTTCATGAACAATTGTAAGATAATGTGGAACTGCTTCGCGTCGTCACAAGGTTCGCGTCCGAGCGACAATCAGCCCGTGCCTCCGCCTTAGCTTAGCCAACCGCCTTGTCGAGATACGCACATTTTACAGCAAATTACTGGCTTGGCTTAGTCTTATAAAGACCGTATAATGAATTGGAAGATAATCAAGGAGAATTTAAAAAATGGAAGATAATAAATATCAATATGATGAAAACGGTTTTCGGGAAGATCTAAAAGATGATCCGGATGTGCTTCACCAGCCAGATGCTGACCGTACACAGCGCGATTTAATAACTCTGGATTATGATGAGACGTTGGCATTTCTTAATGGTGAAAAGGAAGTTAAGACCGTTTATGACTTTTCAGATGATGTTTTGGAAAAAATAAAAGAAAAATATCCAATCCTAAATGGTACACCGATCAATAAAGTAATCATGGAAAAGTATCAGCAGATTTTATCCGCTCGATACAATGAATCACAAGCAAATAATAAGACGGTGCATGCCGATGATAGCGAGGATAATGATGAATAGCCTAATAACGTTTATTATTTCAATTGCCTTTTTAGGATTAGTGATTTGGGAAAATCGTTTGCATAGTCAACTTGGATTTTTGGCAAGTCAACGACCAGATAAAGTTACGAAGGATTTTATCCGAGTAATTCGTCAAGAGAAACGTTTGAATTGGATCTTGTGTATCTTAGCAATTATTGTTTTCATGACGACTAGTCGTTACTCAGTTCTATTAATGAGTATTATTACAATTATTGAATTGTTATTAGTAACTCGCATGGATCGTGTAAAAAAAGAAATGATAGATTAAATATTATTATAATAGTTAATATTTTAAGAAAGAGTAACGTTTTTTAAGAACTATCTAATAATTGCTATACGCATTTAAAAATTAATGGTAAAGTTAGAATTGTGTATTTCACTAATTTATTATTATTTGTTTAGTTTTTAGGAACTTATTGGGAGGGTGTTTTATTTATATGAGTAAAAAAAGAACACATCATTCAAATAACCATCGATCTCGTGGCGTTTTTGCAGGAGCAGTTAGTGCCTTGAGTTTATTAGCAGTAACAACACAAGCAGTTAATGCTGAACAGCTTACTGTTAAGTCTGGTGACACTATTTGGGGGCTTGCAAAACAACATGGACTTTCTGTTAGTGCATTAGAACAAGCAAATCCTTCGGTTAAGAAGATAAACGATAGCATCGACTTAATTACGGTTGGTCAACAATTAACGTTGCCTACTGCTCAACATGATGCTAGCGCCGATTTGAATGCTGATGGTAGTTATACTGTTAAGCCTGGCGACACACTTAGCTCTATTGCTGATCGTTATAATGTAACGGTTAGTCAATTAATGGCATGGAATAACCTAAGCGCTAATGACTCATTATACATTGGACAACAACTCAGTGTAACGGGTCCTGCGATCTCAATTGCTGTAAACGCACCTGTTGTAAGTGCTCCTGTTTCTGATGCGAGCGTATCAACTCAGCAACCAGTTGCTCAATCGACAGATGCAACTTCATCAGTTCAGGTTCAAACTTCAGCAGTTGCCTCTGCTTCTGTGCCTCAACAAGATGTGGCTAGTAGCCAACTAGCAGGAACTGTTCCTAGTCAAAGTGCTGCCAATAGCAACGCAACTCTTGCAAATAACACAGCTACGGTTGCAACTGGCTCCTCAGTTGCTAATAGCGTAGTAACTGCAACAAATGCTGCTCAAACTACTACAGCTAATACTGTTCAGGCTACTTCTACCTCAGCTGAAAATAGCGTTGCACCACAAACGCAAAACGTTGCTGTTAGTCAGGCTGCTTCAACAGCTGTAAATACGACTGCTTTATATGGACAATCATTTGTTCAAGCAGCACCAGTAGCAAGTCAAGCACCACAATCACAGACTGCCCCAGCATCACAAGCAACGGTTAACGTTCAGAACAGTAATGCTGCTGCTTCACAACAAACAACTGCTGTAACATCACAAACTCAACCGCAACAATCACAAGCGGCTGCTAGTCAACCTGCACAGCAAGCAGCAACTACTAATCAAGATTTACAACATGGTTCTGTAGTTAGCCTTGCCACTAAGATTGCTAATTCTAATAGTGTTCCATACGTATGGGGTGGTGAAAGTCTTAGTGGAATGGATTGTTCTGGATTAGTTAAGTATGTTTATGCTAATGCGGAAGGTAAGCAATTACCACACTATACGGCAGCCCTTGAAAACTGTGTGGACCAACATCCAGTTAGTGAAGCTAAGCCAGGTGATCTTTTGTTCTGGGGTAACCATGGTTCAACTTACCATACAGCTATTTATACAGGAAATAATCAATATGTAGCAGCTGCTCACCCTGGAACTAATGTATCGACTTACACGATTAGTCCATACTTTAATCCGAGTTTTGCCGGAACAGTTAAATAGTTCTGATAGATTATTAGAGCTTTTTCATTAGATAGTAACAAAGATGTAACCTAAAAAAGGGTTAACATTCTTCTAAGTTCGTGTTATCTTACTTATATTGCAATTCCAGTATTGCTCTAAAAATATTTCACATTTATTGGGGAGTGTTAAATATGAGTAACAAACATGAAATTGAAGAAGATTTATACCGTGCACAGTCCCGTTTGGATGATTTATGTAAACAAGAAGGACAGGAAAATACGGGTACTCAGACTGTTACTATTCAACCAAAGTACGGTGAAGAGATGCAATCTTTACGAGAAGAATGCAGCCAGTTACGGATTATTTTAGAAGCCATGGAAGCTTCTGAAGATTAATAAAATAAAAAGATTAACAAAAAAGCAGTAAGCGCTAGAAGAAATCTCTCCTGTGCTTACTGCTTTTAACTTATTTTTCTATTGTTTGCCAAATTGGATATTGACTAATGTCTAAGGTGAGGTCGATAAAACGATTACCAATCTCTTCTCCATCAGTTTGACTAAATTCTAGTGAAGTAGTTGTGATGTGGAGATTATCGCTTTGGAAGTGGTGGACAAATTTTGATTGGTCTAACTTACCCCGGGCTAACTGCAGCAATTGCCAAATTGTCATAGGCCAACCTTTTCGTTCAGCAATGACTAATTCCAAGGATGGTTTCTTTAATGAAGCATTTGGTGCGACCTTAAATCCGCCACCGATAAATGGATGATTGCTGGTAATTGCGATATAAGCTTTAGGAAAAATAAAGCGTTCACGCCCAGATTGAATCATCAAGGTAAAGGGCTCTTGATCATAGATTACTCCAATTGCCTTTTGGAGGTAGGTGAAACGCCCGATATGATTTTTCTTGTGATGAGCCTTGAATGTATTAGCACGACTAACAATTGCCGCGTCAAAACCAATTCCTAAATTATTAAGAAAATAGCCTTCTTCACCCCGAATCGCCTCATGATAATGACCAATGTTAATTTTTTGTGGTGCGTCTGCAGTTAAAATTTGATCTAGTGCCCTTTGTGGATGCATAGAAATCCCGTAACCGCGGGCAAAATCATTTCCTGTCCCAGCAGGAATATATCCAACCGCAAGTGGTTCTTTATTCAATCGCTTGGCCGTCTTCATAAGTCCATTAACAACTTGATGTAGCGTACCATCACCACCAATCGCAATGACAATTGTTGATCTCGCATTATGGGATTGGGCGATTTGGCTGGCAAGGTATTCTCCATGATTAGGATACTTAGTTGTTTCCATGTGATAATCAATTTGTTGTTGATCTAAGACCGGTTTGATTGACGACCATGCCTTTTCTGCATTGCCATTACCAGCATGACGGTTGAGGATGATTGAATAATTCATCAATATTCCTCCTTTGAATGGTGCCAAAAAGCAAAAATAATATAATTAATTCAGTATTTTTCTAATGTTCATAAGAAAGTTGGAGGCTGAGAAAAACAAGCGTTTTTCTCAGCCTCTGTTAATGATTAAAAGCTTAGAACGTCGTCAACTTAAAATTAGGGTTTTGCTTTTCGTAAGCAAGGGCCTTTTCATCAAGTTGTTCTACAAATTCAATATTGTAGTCAGTGTTGTGTTCAACCATTAAAAGTGCTTCAGCTTCTGAATCAGCTTCAATATACAATGATTGAGTATTTTCACGAACTGGGCGTTTTGTCTTATCAGCTTGGTAGTATACTTTAAAAGTCATACTGTTAAAAACTCCTTAATTAAAGATATTATGCAGTAATTTACTTTATTATTCTATCACAGATGACCAAAAGTGTCTTAAATTTTCCTAACATGGTATTATTAAATAAAGGTAAAGGCCAACGAGGTGATAGTCATGGTTATATTCTTAATCTGTATTTTAGCAGCAATAATTGTTATTGCTCTTTATTTAACGATCCATCGCGTATTTCTTAAGCGAGCAACGATGATGGTACAGAAAAATGCTCAAGACGTTACTGATGCAGCGTTAAATACTAGTTTGAAAGAAATGTTACATTGGAATAAAAATCTGAATTCTCAAATTGTTGCCGATGTTTGGGGAAAAGGTGTGCTTGCTTTTGAATACCATTTTGATTATAAAAAAGAAAATATTAATCTTGATGATTTCACACGTCAAAAACTAGCAGCGAAACTTGATGAATATGCAAAACAACATCATTTAAAGATGGCTCCCAATGCCGCTCAACCGTTTATTATAACCGATTGGTGGAAATATGAGGGGATTTTGCATATCGATATTGCCTATTTGATAAATGAAGCAACTGTTGAGTACATTGAAGATTTAGAAAAATTAAATCAAAATAGCAATTAGTTAAAATGGCCGGGAGAAAGTGTGGTTTTCTCTCGACCATTTTTTATAAAAATTAACTAATCATCACTGTATCTGCAGGCGCCTCAAATGGTTGATCTTTATTAATATGATCGTAAAATAGCACCCCATGCAAATGGTCAATTTCATGCTGACAAACAATTGCTGGGTAATGCTTTAATCGTACCTTATGCGTTTCACCATTAACGTCTTGATAACGTAATGTGATGCGGTCATGTCGTGGTACGTAGCCAGGTACATCTTTGTCAACTGAAAGACAACCTTCACCTTCAGTAAGAGCACCATATTGAACCGATTCACTGACGATTACTGGATTAATAATAACGTCCTTAAATAAGGGCTTTTCATCTTCATCAGGTGCAGGAACAAGGACAGCAGCCATTTGCTTTGAAACACCAACTTGAGGAGCAGCAAGGCCAACTCCAGCTCGTAACTTGTATTTTTCACATAATTCAGGATCTTGACTTACTTCTAAGTATTTCATCATATCCTTTGCTAATTTTTGGTCTTCATCAGATAGGGGAAATGAGACCTTAGCAGCTCGTTTACGTAAAACGGGATTGCCGTCACGGGTAATATCTTTCATTAAATACATTACTCACTATGCCTCCATATAAAAATTCAGTCATATTATAGTCTATCATAACTATTTAAAATTGCTAATGAATATGAGGGTAACAATAGTTAACTATGAATTTTGAAAAAATGTATAGTTCATTTGGACCATTTTAACAATTCTGTCCATTAAGCTTATGAAAGCGCTTGTATTATTTGGACGATCGGTTATACTATAAATGTAGGTAAGCAATCGCTTACATGATGTTAATTGGATTTGGAAAGGAATGTTGAATATGGCCAATACCAAAGCTGTCAATTTTGCTGAGATTAAAGCCAATGAAGGGGTACCTTATGCAAAACCCGTACAAATTCTTGATAACGACGGAAATGTTGTTAACGAAGAATTAATGGCTAATTTCAGTGATGAATTATTAGTTGACTTAATGAAAAAAATGGTTTGGGAACGTGCCTTGCATGAACAAACAATGAGTTTCTCAAAGCAAGGTCGATTAGGCTTCTATGCTCCAACTTGGGGTGAAGAAGCTTCTGAAATGGGAACAGCTGCTGCATTTAAGAAGCAAGACTTCCTTTTCCCTGCTTATCGTGATTTGCCACAATTAATTCAACATGGAGCAACTGTTGCTCAAATGTACTTATGGTCAAAGGGACACATCAAAGGTAACCTTTTTGATGCACGTGCTCTCCGGCCACAAATCATTATCGGAGCACAGATGGTCGAAATGGCTGGTGGTGCTCTTGGAATTAAGAAGAATGGTGAGAAAGACACTGTTGCCTATGCTTACACTGGTGAAGGTGGAAGTTCACAAGGTGATACTTATGAAGGAATGAACTTTGCTGGTGCATTCCAAGTACCTGGTGTATTTATTATTCAAAATAATGGATGGGCTATTTCGTTCCCACGAAAGCTCCAAACTGAAGCACAAACAATTGCCCAAAAGGCTGTTGCTGCTGGAATTCCAGGTGTTCAAGTTGATGGAATGGATGTCCTTGCATGTTATGAAGTTGCAAAAGAAGCTCGTGAATTTGCTGCTGCCGGTAATGGACCAGTGCTAATCGAAACATTAACATACCGGTTCGGTGCTCACAGTTCAGCAGGTGATGATCCTACTCGTTACCGGACTGAGGATGAAACAAAGCCATGGTTTGATAAAGATCCATTGATTCGTCTTCGCAAGTACCTAACGAAAAAGGGACTTTGGTCTGAAGAAGAAGAACAAAAATATGCTGATGAATGCAAACAAAGCTTTAAAGAAGCGATGAAAGAAGCTGACTCAGTAGAACCTGAAAAAGTTAGCGATATGTTGAAGCGGACGTTTGAAGTACCAACTCCAGACATTAAAGAACAAATTAAGAAGTACGAAGAAAAGGAGTCGAAGTAATCATGGCTAAAAAGACTTATATCAAAGCTATTACTGAAGGTATTGACATCGCTTTAGCCGAAGATCCTAAGACTTTAGTATTCGGTGAAGATGTTGGTAAAAACGGTGGTGTTTTCCGTGCTACTAATGGTCTTCAAGAAAAATACGGTGTTGATCGAGTATTTAGTACCCCTCTTGCCGAATCAGGTATTTTAGGAATGTCAATTGGTTTAGCAGTAACTGGCTGGCGTCCAGTACCAGAAATTCAATTCATGGGCTTTACTTTTGAAGCAATGGATTCTATCGCTGCTCAAATGTCACGGATTCGTTTCCAATACAATGGAACTAAGCATGCACCAATTACTATTCGGACTCCTTATGGTGGTGGTACTCATACTGCTGAATTGCACGGGGATGATCTTGAAAACTTCTTCGTTGGTATTCCAGGATTACGGGTTGTTGCACCAAGTTCTGCCTATGATGCTAAGGGCTTGATTATTTCTGCAATTGAAAATAACGATCCAGTTCTTTTCCTTGAAAACCTTCGTCTCTATCGTTCAGTCAAAGGTGAAGTTCCTGATGACAAGTATACTGTTCCGTTGGACAAAGCAAATGTTGTTCAAGAAGGTACTGATATTACAATTATCGCTTATGGCGGTGAAGTATCAGAAGCACAAAAAGCTGCTAAGAAATTAGCTAAGGACAATATTTCTGCTGAGATTATCGACTTGCGTTCTCTTTACCCACTTGATACTGACACGATCTTTGAATCAATTAAGAAGACGCACCGAGTAGTTATTGTTCAAGAAGCACAAAAGATGGCTGGTGTTGGTGCCCAAGTTGCATCAGCTATTTCAGAAGGTGCAATTATGTACCTTGATGCTCCTGTTACTCGGGTTGCTGCTCCTAACTCAGTATATCCATTCCCACAAGCTGAAAATGTTTGGCTTCCAGGTGCGCGTGATATTGAGGATGCCGTACGGGAAGTAATTAATTACTAAAAGTACGGAATAGAAAGGGTGTTAATACGATATGGCATACATTTTTAGACTACCAGAAATGGGAGAAGGATTAACTGAAGGTGATGTTGCTTCTTGGCTCGTTAAAGAAGGAGAAGCAATTAAAGCTGATGATCCTTTAATTGAAATTCAAACTGATAAATCAACTACTCAATTGGTATCTCCAGTTGATGGAACTGTCAAAAAATTATTTGTAAAAGAAGACGACCATGTTGAAAAAGGCGACAAGCTCGCTGAAATTGATGATGGTAAGCCTGGTATTAGTACAAACGTCGAAAGTGAAGACGATGATGATGAAACTGATGCAGGCAGTGAAGAAGCTACCGAAAGTGAAGAATCCACGGCTCCAGCTGCAGATTCCCCTTCAGAAGATAATTCTTCAAAGGGTGGAGTAGCCTCACTTGCAGAACCAAATAAGCTTGTAATGGCAATGCCTTCTGTTCGTCAATATGCCCGTGATAAGGGTGTTGATATCTCACTTGTTCAACCAAGTGGTAACCACGGTCAAGTTCTTAAAGAGGATATTGACAACTTTAATGGGGCAGCTGCTCCAGCTAAGGAAGATAAGAGTACGGCTACGTCAGCTAAGACTGCTCCAGTTGCAGCTAAGACCGCTGGTAATACAATCAAGCCATGGAATGCCGACCTTGAAGAACGTGAACCAATGTCTAATATGCGGAAGATTATCGCTAAGACTACTCGTGAATCAAAGGATATCTCACCACATGTTACATCATTTGATGAAGTTGAAGTATCTGCTCTAATGGCTAGTCGCAAGAAGTACAAGGCAGTTGCTGCAGAACAAGATATTCACTTGACTTTCTTGCCATATATTGTTAAGGCCTTAGTTGCCACATGCAAGAAGTTCCCAGAACTAAATGCTTCAATTGATGATTCTACTCAAGAAATTGTTTACAAGCACTACTACAATGTTGGGATCCTCACAAACACTGACCACGGTCTCTATAATCCAAATATTAAGAATGCAGATTCTAAGAGCATGTTTGAGATTGCAAAAGAAATTACTGAAAATACTCAGGCAGCCTTTGACAACAAGCTAAGTCCAGAATCAATGGCCGGTCGGACTATCAGTATCAGTAATATTGGTTCAATTGGCGGTGGCTGGTTCACCCCTGTTATCAACCAACCAGATGTTGCTATTCTTGGTGTTGGTCGAATTGACAAGGAACCATACGTTAACGAAGATGGTGAAATTGTTGTTGGTCGAATGATGAAGTTATCATTGACTTACGATCACCGTTTAATTGATGGTGGACTTGCACAACATGCATTGAACTACATGAACAAGTTATTACATGATCCAGAATTATTGATGATGGAGGGCTAGATAATGACTGATGTTGAACAAAAGGATACAGTAATTGTTGGTGGAGGTCCTGGTGGTTATGTAGCCGCTATTCGAGCTTCAGAATTAGGTCAAAAGGTTACCTTAATTGATAAAGGAGAACCAGGTTTAGGTGGTGTTTGTTTAAACGTTGGATGTGTACCATCTAAAGCATTAATTGCTGCTGGCCACCGTTACCAAGAAACTTTAGACTCATCTATTTATGGTATTTCTAAGACCGATGCAAAGTTAGACTTTACTAAGACTCAAGAATGGAAAGACCATAAAGTTGTCGACCGTATGATTCGTGGAGTTAAGATGCTTTTGAAGAAGCATAAGGTTGAAATCATTGATGGCGAGGCAATTCTTGATAATGACCACCAACTTCGTGTAATTAAGCCTGGTCCAAAGCAATTCATGGATAATGATAATGGTCGGACTATCACATGGAAGAATTTGATTCTTGCAACAGGAAGCCGTCCAGTAGAAATTCCTCATTTTAAGTTTGAAGACCGCGTTATTGATTCAACCGGTGGCTTAAACCTCAAGGAAGTACCAGAAGAATTAGTTGTAATTGGTGGTGGCTACATTGGTACAGAATTAGCTGGTGCCTATGCTGATCTTGGTGCTCATGTAACGATTATTGAAGGTACTGATTCAATTCTTGGTGGATTTGACCACGATATGGTTGATATTGTTGTCAAGAATCTTGAAAAGAAGGGCGTAGACATTGTAACTAAGGCAATGGCTAAAGATTCTCAGCAAGATGAAAATAGTGTTACTGTCACTTATGAAGTTGATGGTAGTGAAAAGAGCATTAAAGCTGACTACTGCATGGTATCTGTTGGTCGTAAACCAAATACTGATGATTTTGGGCTTGATATGACAAATGTTAAGTTAAACGACCGCCATCAAGTAATTGTTGATGAACAAGGCCGGACGAATGTACCTGGTATTTGGGCTATTGGAGATATTGTTCCTGGTCCTGCACTTGCTCACAAGGCGTTCTTTGAAGCTAAGACTGCCGCTGGTGCAATTGCTGGCAAGAATACTGCTAACGATTGGGTTGGAGTACCAATGGTTTGTTTTGCTGATCCAGAATTAGCTCAAGTTGGTATGACGGTTGAAGAAGCTAAAGATAAAGGAATTGATGTATCTACTGCTCAGTTCCCATTTGCCGGTAATGCCCGTGCCGTTTCCCTTGATGCTGCCGAAGGATTTATTCGCTTAATCTATACTAAAGATAAGAAGAATGTTATTGGTGCTCAAGGTGTCGGTCCTGGTGTTAGTGACCTTGCTGGTGAACTTTCATTGATTGTCAACTGTGGTATGAATGTTGAAGATGTTGCTTTAACAATTCACCCACACCCAACATTGAATGAACCTGTTCAAGAAGCTGCAGACATCGCGCTTGGCTTCCCAACACACATCTAAATTTTAATAAATTAAATTAGAAAAGTTCTTAGGGATGGATGACTCGATTTTGAGATCGCTAAGAACTTTTTCTGTTTGGATTCTTTTAGGCCTTTTATTCCTAAATTTCCGTTTGGATTGTATAATACAAGTAGGAAATGAATGGAGGGACAAAAAATGAATTCACAAAACTATAGTTATCCGCTTGATCCATCATGGACAACTAAAGAGATGGAAACGGTAATTGCCATGTTTAGAGCGGTTGAAGATGCTTATGAAGTTGGGATTGACAGAGATAAAATTTTAGATTGTTATCGTGCTTTTAAGCAAGTCGTTCCCTCAAAGGCTGAAGAGAAACAATTGGGTCGCGAATTTGAAAAGAATTCGGGTTATGTTCTCTACCGTGTTGTCAAAGCAGCACAAGAGTCAACAGATAAGCGAATTAAGATGGTTGGGCAAAAAAATGATTAGTATTGAAGAGTTAGATCAAAAAGCACAACAAATAATCCGTCAAGCAGGTCAAAATGCATACCAGAAAATGGAAAATGATTACCAGATTGATACGAAGACGAATTATACGGACCTTGTAACGACAATTGACCGAGAAAATGAACAATTAATAAATGATCAACTGCGAAAAATTGATCCTGATAGTCAAATTTTAAGTGAAGAAGGATTTGGCGACCAGCAAATAAGCAATATGCAAGGACATGTTTGGATTGTTGATCCAATTGACGGAACAATGAATTTTGTTAAACAGCATAATAATTTTGCTGTTATGTTGGCATTATATGTTGATGGTCAACCAACGCTTGGCTATATTTTAGACGTAATTAATAATCGTCTTTACCGTGGTCGCAAGGGTGCTGGTGTTTATGCTAACAACCAAAAAATTAGCCAGCCAGCTGATTTAGGCTTACGTGAAAGTTTATTAGCGATGAATCGGACATTAACTTTAAGTGGTGATTCAGCATTAAAGAAAATAGCTCAAGACGCAATTGGCTTACGGATGTATGGAAGTGCTGGCATTGAGATGATTGGTGTGATCACTGGTCAATTAGGTGGATATATCTCGAATTTGAAGCCATGGGACCTTGCTGCCGGGCGAATGTTAGCAGAAGAATTAGGCTTAGTTGTGAAATCGATTGACGGTAGTTCTATTAATGTGTTATCATCTAATCTTGTATTAGTAGCAACGAGGCAGGTTAGTCGAGATATTCGACAGATCATCAATTAGTTGTCGAGGCTGTGACCGCGATGTCACAGTTTTTTTATGAAATTGGCGATTGATAGGCCGCTGCTGTTCGACTTAAAAATGATATGACGAAAGGGAGAATCAAGTTTTGAAAACTCGTGACGACATTCGTAACATTGCGATTATTGCCCACGTTGACCACGGTAAGACTACCTTAGTTAACGAAATGTTGAAGCAATCAGATACTTTACCAGAACACTTCTCAATTGAAGATCGTGCGATGGATACTAACGCTATTGAGCGTGAACGTGGTATTACTATTCTTTCGAAAAATACTGCTGTTAAATATGACAATCACCAAATTAACATCTTGGATACACCAGGACATGCGGACTTCGGTGGTGAAGTTGAACGTGTTATGAAGATGGTTGATGGTGTATTACTTGTTGTGGATGCTTTCGAAGGGACGATGCCTCAGACACGGTTCGTTCTTAAGAAGGCTCTTGAACAACACTTAACACCAATTGTTGTGATTAACAAGGTTGACCGTAAAGGTGCTCGTCCTGAAGAAGTTGTGGATGAAGTTCTTGACCTCTTTATCGAATTAGGTGCTGATGAAGATCAACTTGACTTCCCAGTTGTTTACACTTCAGCAATGAACGGTACTTCAAGTTATGATTCAGATGTTTCTACTCAAGAACACACGATGAAGCCATTGTTTGATACTATTATCAAGACAATTCCTGCTCCAGTAGACAATTCTGATGAACCACTTCAATTCCAAGTTGCTATCTTAGATTACAATGACTTCGTTGGTCGAATCGGTATCGGTCGTGTCTTCCGTGGTAAGATTAAGGTCGGCGATAATGTTACCTTAATGAAGCTTGATGGCTCAAAGAAGAATTTCCGGGTTACTAAGCTCTTTGGTTTCTTCGGTTTGAAGCGGTTGGAAATTAATGAAGCTGAAGCCGGTGATTTGATTGCGGTTTCAGGGATGGAAGATATCAACGTTGGTGAAACTGTAGCTGATGCAGAACACCCTGAAGCAATCACTCCATTACGGATTGATCCACCTACATTACAAATGACTTTCCGGACCAACGATTCTCCATTTGCTGGTCGTGAAGGTAAATTTGTTACTGCCCGTCAGCTTGAAGATCGTTTGAAGCGTGAAATGCAAACTGATGTGTCATTAAGGGTTGAAGATACTGATGACCCAGGTGCATGGACTGTTTCAGGTCGTGGGGAATTACACCTTTCTATCTTGATCGAAACTTTACGTCGTGAAGGATATGAATTATCTGTATCACGTCCACAAGTTATTTACCGTGAAATTGATGGAGTAATGAGTGAACCATTTGAAGAAGTTCAAATCGATACTCCAGATGAATACACCGGTTCAGTTATTGATAGCCTTTCTAAACGTAAGGGTGAAATGAAGAATATGGAACCAGGCGAAAATGGTCAAACTCGTCTTATCTTCTTAGCACCATCACGTGGTTTGATTGGATACTCAACTGAATTTATGACTATGACCCGTGGTTACGGAATCATGAGCCATACCTTTGAAAAATATGCACCAGTTATCAAGAACTGGAACCCTGGTCGTCAAAAGGGTACTCTTGTGTCCATGAATGCTGGTAAGGCTACTACTTACGCAATGATGGGTATCGAAAGTCGTGGTCAATTATTAATTGATCCAGGTACGGAAGTTTACGAAGGTATGATCGTTGGTGAAAACAGTCGTGAAAATGATATTACTGTTAACATCACCAAGGGTAAGAACTTAACGAACGTTCGTGCTGCTGGTTCCGATGAAATGGCTCACATTAAGACCCCTACTCACTTCTCCCTTGAAGAATCACTCGAATTCTTAAATGAAGATGAATACTGTGAAGTAACTCCAGAAAATATCCGTTTACGGAAGAAGACCCTTAACACAAATGCCCGTGAAAAGGAAGCTAAGCGTCGTCGTGCTGCTTCACGGAAGTAAATATTTAAAAAAGCTTGGGAGGCTAACTAGCTTTCCGAGCTTTTTTTTGTTGTATAATAATGATTGTATTTTGTTTTTAGGTAGGTGCACTTTGTGAAGAAAAAGAAATTAAGATTCCGTAAGATTCGTTCTGTATGGAATAACGTCCGCTACCTTGATTATTATATTTTAGTTCCTTATCTTGCTTTATGTTTAGTAGGAATTGTAATGGTCTATTCAGCGAGTGCTTCCATTGAAATGCAAAATGGTGGAACTCCATTAGGATATTTAGTAAAACAAACAATCTATGTTGTAATGGGAGTTGCAGTAATGGCATTTACGGCAAATTATCCTTTGCGGCATTATCGAACGCCAAGATTTTTACGAGATTCAACATTGGTAGTTGGTGCTTTACTTGTCATTGTTTTGGTTTTTAGCCGGGCTGTTAACGGAGCTAAAGGTTGGATATCCTTGGGCTTCTTTAATATTCAACCGGTGGAAATCTGTAAGCTATATTTTATCTTATATTTAGCTGATCGAATGGCTAAAATTAGGCAACGTGGACAACATTTTACCACTGATGCTAAAGGTCCCTGGCTCATAATTGCAGTTTTTCTCGGGTTAATTATGATTCAACCAGATATTGGAGGAATGGCGATTAACGGGGCGATTATTGCAATCATGCTTTTAGCGGCGGATTATAAATGGGGCGTTGGTTTGGGGATAATTCTTGTCTTACCAGCGCTTGGCTACCTTGGATTGGAACGACTAGTTGAAAGTGGCTTGCTTCAGGGTGGTGGATACCAAGTTGCGCGTTTTGTTGCCTTTCTAAATCCTTTTGGAAATGCTAGTGGTTCAGGAAGTCAATTAGTTAACTCCTATTACGCAATCAGTAATGGTGGTGTATTTGGGGTAGGACTTGGAAACAGTATCCAGAAAATGGGATATTTGCCAGAGCCCAATACCGACTTTATTATGTCAATTACTAGTGAAGAATTGGGTCTAGTTGGGGTAACGGCAATTTTAGTTACGTTACTCTTTTTGATCTGTCGTATTATTCAAGTTGGGGTGCGGGCAGATAGTTTGTATCAAACGCTCATCTGTTATGGCTCAGCAACATTCTTTACGATTGAAACACTCTTTAATATTGGTGGAGTTCTAGGACTCTTGCCGATTACAGGGGTTACTTTCCCATTTATTAGTTATGGGGGATCAAGTATGTTGATTCTTTCTGCAACGGTAGGCATTATAATGAATATTAGTATGCAGCAAAATCGGGATCGCTTAGTTATGGGAAAACCATTTATTCCTGAAACAGGAGGCGTAAAGAATGTTTAAATTAATTCCACGGCGTTCCCTAATAATTTACATTAACAATAATCGTGTGATTCGAGCTCTTCGTCATTATGGTCAGATTGATTATATTTCCCGACGAATGCATTATGTGGTAATGTATGTAGACCAAAATGATGTCGGAAAAATAAAAGAGAAGATAAGTCGATTACGCGCAGTAAAAAAGGTTGAATTATCAGCTCGGCCAGATTTAGACCCGACGTTAGCTGATCTTGAATTAACGGGGGTCTATCAATTACATGATGAGGATGATAAAAAATGAGAATTGTTGCAGGAGACTTTGGGGGACGAAAGCTAAGTGCTGTTCCGGGAATGGCAACTCGTCCAACAACTGATAAAGTTAAAGAAGCGTTATTTAATATAATCGGTCCTTACTTTAATGGCGGAACCAGTCTGGATTTGTTTGCCGGAAGCGGTGGATTAAGTATTGAAGCTGTATCACGCGGAATAAGTCAGGCAGTCCTAGTTGATCGTCAATATCAAGCAATCAAAACAATTAAGAAGAATATTGACGTTACAAAACATGTTGAACAATTTAAAGTTTATAAAATGGACGCTCATAAAGCATTAAATTTGTTTGCAAAAGACAAGATGAAATTTAACTTGGTCTTTTTAGATCCGCCCTATGCTAAACAGCAAATTGTTAATGATATTGAACAGATGGTTAAAAATAATTTACTAGCTAAAGATGCAATAATTGTGGCAGAAACAGATCAGAATGCGAAATTGCCAACAGATTTAGCTGATTTTAACTTTATTCGCCGTCAAGAATATGGAATTACGGTTTTAACAATTTATCAATATGAAGGAGAATCAAAATAATGAAAGTTGCAGTTTTTCCTGGATCATTTGACCCATTAACACTTGGACATTTAGATTTAATTAAACGAGGAAGTGCATTATTTGATCAATTGGCAGTAGCGGTAATGACTAATGAAAGTAAAAGCCCGCTGTTTACTGTCGAAGAACGAGTAGCACAAATTAAAGAGGCAGTTAGCGGACTAGATAATGTTTCGGTTATTACAACAGAGGGCTTAACTGTTGATCTAATGAACCGCATTGGGGCAGATTACTTAATGCGTGGTTTGCGTAATACTACTGATTTTCAATATGAACGTGATATTGCGGCGATGAATAACTTTTTAGATGATCAGTGTGAGACCGTCTTTTTCCTTGCTAAGCCTGAATATCAGCACTTATCTAGTAGTTTGCTGAAAGAAGTAACATCGGCTGGGGGAGATATCTCAGCTTATCTTCCTGCTAATATTAATGAAGCACTAAAAAAGCGGTTAATGGAACGAGAAATGTTACGGGTTAAGAAGGACAATGAAAAAGCAAGATAATATAATATTACGACGAATAGGAATTATTTTAGGGCTTGTCCTTTTACTAGGCTGCTTTTTGTTCTGGCCCCTAAATTCCTATATCGAAAGTCCGGGAACGGCAGCTGATTTACAGTCTTTTGTTAAAATAAAGGGACACCCCGATCGATATAAGGGGAGTTTTATGTTGACATCGGTGGCGATTCAACGCGCCCATCCTGCAACATATTTATATGCCAAAATGATGCCCTATATGTCAATCGAGAGTGCAGAGGATGTAACTGGTGGTCAAAATAGTGCGACTTATGACCGTGTCCAAAAATTTTATATGGATAGCTCAATTAACGAGGCAATTGCAGTTGCTTATAATGCTGCTCACCAAAAAGTGACGCGACGCTATCTAGGAATTTATGTATTGCAAGTTCAGTCTAATTCTAAATTTAAACATGATATTCATGTTGGGGATACAATTACAAAAGTAGATGGTCATCACTTTAATACCGCTCAAGGCTTTCAAAAATATATTGGTGCTAAAAAAGTTGGCACCCCGTTAGCGGTTACTTATACTCGAGATGGGAAAACTAAAACTGTAACTCATCCGCTTGTTAAAATTGCTAATACTAATAAGCCGGGAATTGGAATCATCCTTACTAACAATATGCACGTTAAGACTAAGATCCCAGTAAAGGTTGATGCTGGTCAATACGGTGGGCCATCCGGTGGATTAATGTTCAGTTTACAAATATATCAACAAATTAGTGGAAAAGATTTGCAACGGGGACGTAAAATTGCCGGAACTGGAACGATAAATTCAGACGGGACCGTTGGAGAAATTGGTGGAATTGACAAGAAAGTAATCGCCGCGCACCGTGCAGGAGCCACTATTTTCTTTGCTCCTTATATAAAACCAACGAAAGAGATTCTTAAGTATGAAGAAGGTCATCTGACTAATTATCAAATGGCTAAAAAAGCAGCTAAAAAATATGCACCGGGAATGAAGGTTGTCCCAGTCACTTCCTTTGATGACGCGGTGAAATATTTACAAACGCATAAGTAAATTAAAAAGCAAGAGGCAAAATGAAGGTCTCTTGCTTTTTTTAATGCAAAATTGATTTTTTTACGTATTTATATTTATAGGGAGGTGAGAAACATGCAGCAATTATCAGAATTATGGATAAAATATCGAGTACAAGTGCTGATGATAGTGATTGCTGCAGTGGTTGGGGGATATTGGATACTTAATAAAAACAATAACGATGCTTTAATTTCAAATACTAATGCTGTTTTAACAAGTAGCGAAACGGGAAGCAGTTTAACTTCTACCACTACGATGAAAAGGACCGTTGCAATTGATATAAAGGGTGCCGTAAAAATGCCCGGAGTTTATGAATTGAAAGCAGATGATCGTGTGAACGAAGCCTTGAAAGCGGCAGGTGGACCACTACTCAATGCAGACTTGCGCCAAGTGAATCTTGCTAAACAATTAACAGACCAGCAAATGATATATATTCCGCTTCAAGGCGAAACGCCGGTAGCTTCCAGCAGTACAGAACCATCAGCAGCTAATAATGAAAATGGCAGCGATAATTCTGCAAAGATAAATCTAAATACGGCGACCAAAGAACAACTATGTCAAATTACGGGAATTGGCGATAAAAAAGCAGACTTGATATTACAATACCGACAAGAACACGGTCAGTTTAAGAGTATTGACGAACTTAAAGAAATAAATGGCTTTGGCGAAAAAACTGTTGCTAAACTAAAAGACCATCTATCTATCTAGTTTTTATTTTTTTGATGAAGATATTTGCTATACTATATTTCAAATATAGAGGAGTGAAGTAATATGAAACTGAGAATTGATTGGGACCAGTATTTTATGATTCAAGCAGCCTTATTGGCGTCGCGAAGTACCTGCAACCGCCTTTCAGTAGGTGCAGTTTTAGTTCGTGATAAGCGGATAATTGCTGGTGGGTACAATGGCTCAGTCGCTGGCGATGCACATTGTATTGATGAAGGCTGTTATTTACGTGATGGGCATTGTGTGCGAACTATTCATGCAGAAATGAATGCTCTGTTGCAGTGTGCTAAGTTTGGTATTTCTGCTGATGGGGCAAGCATTTATGTAACGGATTTCCCTTGCTTACAATGTACCAAAAGTTTATTGCAGACTGGGATTAAGGAGATAAATTATATTCGTAATTATCACAATGATGATTACGCAATGAAATTACTTAAACTCAAAAACGTTGCGCTTCATCAGATTAAATTAGATAGTGATATTTTAGAAGAGGTCGATCTGGACCAGTATATCAATCCAGATCAAAAATAGATTATCCAACACTTTTGGTTTTTTTCTGCGCTAATTGCAAGTTTAGTAGCAGTTAGTTTCTTTAGTTCATATTGGTTAATTTTTCTTTTAATTGCTATATTTTATCGAATTGCCGTATTAAAAAGGCCAATAGTACTTGGAATTGGAGTGCTGACATGTTTATTAATGGCGATTTTGTGTTACAGTTTACAAAAAAATTGGGCAACTATTATGGCAGATAAGCAACCTAAATTTCAAGAATAAGTTAGCCACTGGACTCAAATAAATAATACTGACCAATTGATTATTGGTTGATGGAGCTGTGATATCTCTTGGTAGAAGGCCTTACGATAGATATCCATTGACGAATGTCCATTAAACATAGCTCGTGGATAGTGATTCATCCAATCATTAGTCGCTATGATCTGAGCACTACTATAGTTATTTATAGCTTCACCTTTGGTAATCTCCTTGCGGAGAAACCGGTTATTGATCTCATTGGATCCACGTTCCCAAGGGGAATACGGATCAGCATAGAAAACATGATCGTGAACTTGTGTTAACTCACTAAATTCTGAACCGTTGTCAGAGGTTATTGTCTTAAAGATGCGATAGTAAGCATCTGTGCCCATTTTCTGGCGTAAATTTATAAAGAACTGATTTACTGCATGCGCAGTTTTACCAGCAATTTTACTCGTGATATTAACTCGTGAAAGGCGATCAGTCATTACTAGTACAACACTGTCATTACCGTTTTTCTGTCCCTGAACTGTATCTAGTTCCCAATGGCCAATTTCGGACCGTTGGTCCGCAGTTTGAGGTCGTTGAGCAATATTAGGCCCTAAGCACCTTTTAGCTTGCGGATGAGTTCGATGATGCTTACGTTTAGGTTTTTCAAAGAGGTCTAAATTGGACGTACGAAGCACACCCTCATTAATCCATTGATATAAAGTTACAACCGACTTTGGGATCAGGGTGCCATCATTCATTAAATCTCGAGCCTTATAAATAACCGCTTGTGGGGAGTAATGGTGGTCGTCAAACTCACCAAGCATTAGCTGATCAGCTAATCGTAAAAATTGCTTTGAAGAATAATATAAGCGACGACGACCAGAATGGCGGTGATGTTCAAGATATGTGGCCTGACCAGCTTCATAACTATAGATGTAGTAAGAATATTCGTAAATCTTACCATTAGATTTTTGACGACGAAGTTGGCGGACCGTACCACGGTTGAGCTCGTTATTAATTGTTTGATGATTAACTCCTAATTGGCGACCAATTGCGCGATTGGAAAGTCCTTGCGACTTTAAAGTCGCAATCATCACACGTTCTTCTTTAGTAAGATGAGCATTCTTTTTATGAGTAGTCAATAAACTAGTAGACATGGTATCATTTAAGTGCGTCATTTGACGGACATCCTTTCATATAGGTTTGGTTCACTTAATATGATACCTGATGTCACGCCGAATGGCGTTTTTTATTTACCACCAACTGGGTGGCTAACTTCATTCTATAATCCACCTGGCAGATAAGCAAATGGAAGTTACCCAAAGAATATTAGTTTACCCTGATGAATTAAAATTCAATGGAAATTTTATGACAGGAACTGCAATCGACATTCAAACTGGACAACGTGAAGCAATAATGATGTCGTTTAAGTCACCCCAGATGTTAAAAAATATTGATAAGCTTACAACACCCTCGATATGGCTTATTAATGGGCAATTAAAACCGATTATTCCCCGCACAAATGAAAATCAATTTGATAACTTAACTTATAACCACCATCGCCGGATCTGTAATCAAGTTCAAATTAACCGGGTAGAGCAAATGGTTAGGCAAAAAAGAGGGATAGTTGGCTGGTGTCATACATTAAGAAAACGACTCAGCCTCTACTTTGAAACTTTACCGCCTCCTCTTAGTGCGTATTGCCAACAATTAATAATTGGTAGTAGTAATGAGGATTCGGCTGAATTAATGGTAAGTATCAAAAGGCTTGGCCTGCTTCACCTTTTTTGCATTTCAGGAATGCATATCGTGCTTTTCACTGATTTATTACGGCGACTATTGGTTCATTTATGGTGGCGTAAAGAATCGATTGATTTATTCTTAATTATTATTTTGCCGTTTTATCTTCTCATTGGTGGTGGAGCAACAAGCTTGATAAGAGCAACCATTATGGCTGAACTTGGCCTTCTTCATCGATATTTAAATTTGGACCGTCTTGATGGGTGGGCGCTGAGCTTATTAATTGGATTGGTTATTGATCCGTTGCTATTGCTTACATTAGGCGGTCAATTAAGCTATTTACTTTCTTTTATTCTTCAAGTTCTTCCAGAACCAGTACGTGGTTTTAAACAGTCTTTATTATTGAATTTAATTAGTTTGCCTTCGTTATTGAGTTATGTATATGAGGTTCATCTTCTAAGCTTTGGGGTTAGTTATTTAATAATTCCGCTATTTTCTACAATTGTTTTTCCAGCGGTCTTGGTTGGGGCACTTAGTTTTAAGCTTTTTGAACCACTCACGTATCTAATTAATGCTGGTTTAAAATGCTTTCAATATATTTTAAATTGGTTATCTGATTTTCCAGGAATGATTCATTTTGGGAAACCACCGTTAATTTTGGCCCTTCTATTATTTGCGGCATCTTTATTTGTTATTTCTCAAGATACATCTTTAAAATCATGGAAAATATTAGCCTTATTGTATGTAATTACTGGGGGGATAATTCATTTTCCATTTAATGGTGAGGTTACTTTTGTTGATATTGGACAGGGGGACTCAATAATTATTAGAGAACCTTTTAACCGACGGGTAACAATGATTGATACAGGAGGTAAATTAACTTTTAAAAAGCCGAATTGGGCGGCTTCAAAGCATTCTCAAGATGATGCCCAACGAATAACTATTAATTATTTGAAAAGTAAAGGTATCAGGCAGATCGATAATATTTGTTTAACTCATCATGATGCAGATCATATCGGCTATCTAACAACGATTTTGGATAATATAGCAGTGAAAAGGCTGATTGTACCAGCGGGGATGGAAAAACAACCAGCATTTCTTAATAAAGTAAGGACTGCTGCAAAGACATCGCCAGTGATAGTTCCGGTGACTGATAATGTTAAGTTGCCATCATTTCCATTGCAAATTTTACATCCTTTTGTTCCCGGAGAAGGGAGAAATGAAGATTCTTTAGTGCTAGCTGGGACATTTGGCGGGAAAAGATTTCTTTTTACGGGGGATTTGGATCAGGAAAATGAAGAAAAAGTTATTCAAAAGTATCCGCAACTAAAGTCAGATATCTTAAAAGCTGGTCATCATGGCAGTAAAACTGCTAGTAGTTATTTATTTTTGCAGACAGTTGCTCCTAAGTATGCGATAATTTCAGCTGGACGATTTAATAGGTATCATCATCCTGATGAAATAACAATAAAAAATTTTCAAAAGTTAAATATTAATTACTTATCAACGCAGCAATTTGGAATGATACAATATGTATACCATGGTCAAAATGGAAAAATAAAAACAACATTGAGGGGAGATGAGACAAGTTGGACATTGCCCAATTATCTACACAATTAAAAACTAAAACCCCAGCAATGGTATATTTGATTTTAGGAAAACAACAGGTTCTTCAACAGCAGGCAATTGATGCCTTTACAAGCCTTATTCCAGAGAATGAACAGGTCATGAATGTTGGTCGATATGATATGGAAGCCACGCCCTTGGCAGTTGCTTTGGATGATGCGATGGCAACTCCATTTTTTGGTGAGCGGCGATTGGTTATTATCAATAAACCATTCTTCTTAACTGGTGAAAAAAGACATTCAAAAGTTGAACATGATTTGGACAGCTTAAAAAATTATCTTGAACACCCTGAACCGTCCACAATTTTAGTTTTTGCGGCCCCTTATGAAAAGCTTGATGGGCGAAAGGGGATTGTAAAGCAATTAAAGAAGACAGCGGTTTTAGTTGATGCTAGTCCACTTGATGAGCGAGCAGCTCGTCAAAGAGTGAGAACTCAATTATCAACTGCTGGCTTTGAAATATCAGAAGCCGCTTTGGATGAGTTGGTTCAACGAACTAATGCGGATTATGAGATGATGGATGCAAGTTTAACTAAATTAAAGATTTTAGCTTATCGTGAGAAAAAGATTGATCAAAGCACGGTAGCTGCTTTAGTTCCACAATCATTAGATGAAAATGTTTTTGATTTAGTCACTGCGGTCCTTAAGCATAATCAAGTAAGGGCCTTAGATCTCTATCAACAGCTATTAGCAGGTCAGCAACCGCCGTTAAGGATTAATGCAGTGCTAGTAGGGCAGTTTCGGCTGTTGATTCAAATAAAAGTATTAAGTAAACGCGGTCTTACGCAAGGGAGTCTAGCGAGTCAGCTTAATGTCCATCCTTATCGGATTAAATTGGGATTAAAGACTGCGCGTGATTTCTCAATGCAGGCGTTAGAAAATGCCTATTTGGGATTAATTCGTATTGAACAATCGTTAAAAACGACACAACGCGATCCTTCACTTTTGTTTCAGTTATTTATGTTACAGTATTCTCAGCAGAGCAAAGGGGCGTGAGATACAAAAAGAGGATAAGAAAATTTGCTTTCTTATCCTCTTTTTGTGAAAAGTTAAAAATAAAAAAGCAACTAACTTAATAGTTGCTTTTTTATTACTTAGCGTAACGTGCTGAGAGACGTGACTTGTCACGTGCAGCCTTGTTAGCCTTGATAAGGCCCTTAGAGTGGGCACGGTCAATTGCTGAGATAGCAGCCTTGTATAAGTCGTCAAGGTTATCTGCGCCAGCAAGCTTTGCCTTATCGAACTTCTTAATAGCAGTCCGCATTTGGCTTAATTGTGAAGCGTTACGTGCTTCAGCTTTTTCACTAGTACGAACACGTTCAATTGCTGATTTGATAATTGGCATGAGTTTCACCTCCGTTACCCGATTTTCAGTTGACCAGAATTTTCAACATTTGTCATTATACAAAAGACTAGCGAGCAATGCAATAGCTAACGACGATCAAGTCAAAATTTCATAGAAATAGTTGCAACATTAGTAAATTTTATGTATATTTATATAGGTTACTTCAAACAAGTAATTAATTGCCTCTTCTCAGTTTAACGATCCTCACCGACGTTATACTTAGATCTTAGGCGCATTAATATTGAAAGGTGGGAAAATAGCATGGCTATTTCAAAAGAACGTAAAGATCAAATTATTAAGGAATTCGCAACTCACGAAGGAGATACTGGTTCTACTCAAGTTCAAGTTGCTGTTTTAACTGCTGACATCAACGAATTGAACGATCACCTTCGTACACACAAGCACGATTACCATTCACAACGTGGTTTAATGAAGAAGATTGGTCACCGTCGTAACTTATTAGCTTACTTACGTCGGACTGATTTACCTGCTTACCGTGAACTTATCCAAAAGTTAGGTTTACGTCGGTAATATTTTATTATCAAAGCACTTTGCCTTCTACTTGGAGGCAATGTGTTTTTTGTTTTTACTCCATTATTTTCACTGATTGTGGTAAGATATTTATAACTATAATGAACGATATAAAATTCTTATCGCTACATATTGTAATCGATAAGGGGTTCAAAACTAAATATTAAAGGAGCCAAATCAATGGATAATAATATTAAAATTATTCCTTTTGGTGGTGTACGCGAAAATGGTAAAAATATGTACGCCGTTGAGATTGAAGACCAAATTTTCATTTTGGATACGGGGTTAAAATATCCTGAGAATGAATTAATGGGAATTGATGTTGTCATTCCTGACTGGGAATATCTTCGTGAACATAAGGACAAGATAGTCGGGGTATTCTTAACACACGGACATGCAGATTCAATTGGAGCACTCCCGTATTTCTTGATGGACTTTAATGTTCCGGTATTTGGAAGCGTGATGACGATTGCCTTAGCAAAGCTGGCAGTTAAAAACCATAAGGAAGTTAAGAAGTTTAATGATTTTCATGTTGTTGATGCGTCAACAGCAATTGATTTTAATGATGTTACAGTTTCATTCTTCCAGACGACCCATACTATTCCTGAAACTTTAGGGGTTGTTTTAGAAACTAAAGCAGGAAATATTGTTTACACTGGTGATTTTAAATTCGATCAGACAGCTAAAAAGGGTTATCAAACAGACCTTGCTCGTTTAGCGGAAATTGGATCACAAGGTGTATTAGCACTTTTAAGTGATTCTGCTGGGGCCGGAATTACGGGTGCGTCTGCTCGTGAACAAGATATTGGAGACTATATTAAAGAAACTTTTAAATATCAAAACGGTCGGATTATTGTTGCTAGTGTAGCTTCAAATATTATGCGTGTACAGCAGATTATCAATGCTGCTGTAGCCGTTGGCCGGAAGATTGTTTTATCTGGAAAAGACATTGAACAAATTATTGATACAGCAATGTCTTTGGGAAAGTTACACTTACCAGATGACTTATTTATTAGTCGCAAGGAAGCAGAAAAACTCGAACCAAACCAAGTTGTTATTTTAGAAACTGGTAAAATGGGTGAACCGATTAAGTCATTACAGCAAATTGCAAACGGCGATAATCCTAATTTACAATTAACGAGTACCGATCTTGTCTTTGTTACTACTACTCCTTCTTATGCGCAGGAGACTGAGGTACAAAAGACAAAAGATATGATTTATCGTACGGGAGCAGAGGTTAAATTTATTTCTGATGATTTGAATCCTTCTGGACATGCTAACCAAAATGATGAACAATTAATGTTGAACTTCATGAAACCCAAGTTCTTCATTCCAATTCAAGGTGAATACCGTCTGTTAGATCGTCATGCGGAATTAGCAGAAGAAGTAGGAGTTCCAAAAGAAAATATCTTCCTCGTTAATAAGGGTGATGTTCTGACTTACAAAAATGGTAAATTCCATGTTGGAGAACATATTGATGTAAGTAATACTATGATTGACGGAACAGGTGTCGGTGATATCGGTAATATTGTTTTACGAGATCGGCGCGTCCTGTCAGAGGATGGGATTTTTGTTGTGGTGGCAACTATTGATCGGAAAAAGAAAAAGATCGTTGCTCGACCACAAATTACATCACGAGGATTCGTGTTTGTAAAGACTAACCGTCAACTAATGCAACAGAGTGCTGACTTAGTTGAAAAGATTGTTCAAGAAAATCTAGATCAAAAGGAATTTGATTGGAGTCACTTGAAACAAGATGTTCGCGATAAATTAAACCGATTCTTGTTTGATCAAACTAAACGGCATCCAGTTATTTTGCCAGTTATTATGGAGATTAATCAACATCAAAAGAAGATTAAAAACAATGTTGAGAAGAAAGAAGAGAAATCTGCGAAGTCACGTTCAACGAAAGAACATCATCGTGGTCGTGGTAAAAACGAATGGCAAAAGAAAAGAAGTAGCTGTTTAATATAAGTAATGTGAAGGGAGGCTGGGAGAAAACTTTCGTTTTTCTCCCAGCCTCAACTGCTTTTATGAACAATTGTATAAAGTAATGAAATAAAAAAGGGTGATAAAAATGAAAGAAACCCAACAAGATCAATATCTCCAGGCTCAAAAATTAATTGCTGAAGAAAAATGGCAAGAAGCTAGTAATATTCTGGAAGATCTTATAAACGAGGTTGATGATTCAGAAATCGGTCGATTGACGATAATCGCTCTGTATCATTCTCAACAATATACCAGGGCTTGTACTTACTTGTTTGAGTATTTAGAAGTAATGTTTGATAGCTTGGCAGATGCTCAAATTGCCATTAAAATTTTGTGTCAAAATGAATTATTTGTTTTAGCAAGACAGGTGATTAGTAGTCTTTCGCAATGGCAGGAAGATTTGCTGACAATTGTTACAATGGGGGAGGAAAAATCTCGTCAAGAGTACCAGGAGACATTACAAACACGTTTGCGAGACTTTTATCATTTAGGAGATTACTCCCTTGAAGAGCAGCAAAGTAGGCTGCAGGCGGCTTTTAAACTTCCTTTAAATGAATTTATTACAGGCGCTAAATTCCTGCTTCGTGATCCCTACACTCATCCACTGGTAAAGTCTAGTTTGGTTGAGCTGCTTAGTAAGTTACAAGTTGCAGATCCAGTTACTGTTTATTGGCTAGATAAGAAAGAATATACAATTGTGCCAGCCGATATTCAGCCTTTAAATTTATTGCCAATCGTTAGTGAAGGTAAGAGATTAATTAAGGAAAAGTGTGGAAATCAAAACCCGCAGACAGAAAAGCTGGCAATTCAAGAATTTCAATTACAGGTAATGTTTTTGTATCCGCGAATTAATCAAATTATTAAGGACATTGATGAATGGACAGACGTTTTAATCGCAAGAATAGAAGGAAAGAAAGTCGCAACAAATACAGTTTCTAGTACCTGGCAGGAACGACTAGGTAAGCAGATTGACGAATTAATAGAAAAACATTAGTCAAATACATTTACAAATGAACAGATAGTTGATATTATATTTAAGAATTCTTCTTCAGAGCCTAAGATTAAAGCTTTCAATTGGCGAAAAGAAGTTGTACAATATGTATAAGGGTATGTCAGTCACCGAATCAGATGATCTGGCATTATACTTGTAAATTATCAGGAGGTTTTCATTAATGGCTGAAAAAGAACATTATGAACGTACAAAACCCCACGTTAACATTGGTACTATTGGCCACGTTGACCACGGGAAGACTACTTTAACTGCTGCTATTACAAAGGTATTGGCAGCCAAAGGTTTAGCAAAGGCAGAAGATTACGCTGATATCGATGCTGCTCCAGAAGAAAAGGAACGTGGTATCACTATCAACACTGCCCACGTTGAATACGAAACTGAAAAGCGTCACTACGCACACATCGATGCCCCTGGACACGCTGACTACGTTAAGAACATGATCACTGGTGCTGCACAAATGGATGGTGCTATCCTTGTTGTTGCTGCTACTGATGGTCCTATGCCACAAACTCGTGAACACATTCTTCTTGCTCGTCAGGTTGGTGTTCAATACATCGTTGTATTCTTGAACAAGACTGACTTAGTTGACGATGATGAATTAGTTGACTTAGTTGAAATGGAAGTTCGTGACTTACTTAGCGAATACGATTTCCCTGGTGACGATGTTCCAGTTGTTCGTGGATCAGCTCTTAAGGCACTTGAAGGTGACCCAGAACAAGAAAAAGTTATCCTTCACTTAATGGATGTTATTGATGACTACATTCCAACTCCAAAGCGTCCTACTGACAAGCCATTCATGATGCCTGTCGAAGACGTATTTACTATCACTGGTCGTGGTACTGTTGCTTCTGGTCGTATTGACCGTGGTACTGTTAAGGTCGGTGACGAAGTTGAAATCGTTGGTTTAACTGAAGACGTTCTTAAGTCAACTGTTACTGGTTTGGAAATGTTCCACAAGACTCTTGATCTTGGTGAAGCTGGGGATAACGTTGGTGTACTTCTTCGTGGTATTTCACACGACCAAATCCAACGTGGTCAAGTTTTGGCTGAACCAGGTTCAATCCAAACTCACAAGAACTTCAAGGGTGAAGTTTACGTTATGACTAAGGAAGAAGGGGGACGTCACACTCCATTCTTCTCAAACTACCGTCCACAATTCTACTTCCACACAACTGATGTTACTGGTACTATCGAATTACCAGATGGTGTAGAAATGGTTATGCCTGGTGATAACGTTACATTCACTGTTAACTTACAAAAGCCAGTTGCTCTTGAAAAGGGTCTTAAGTTCACTATTCGTGAAGGTGGACACACTGTTGGTGCCGGTGTTGTATCCGACATCTTAGACTAATTTTTGAGTACAGATATGCTGAAAGGCTTGGGGAAACCCAAGTCTTTTTCTTTAACAAAAATATTTGAAAATAACTTGGGGATCAGCCGTCAATAAGTTGCAATTACTGGTCTCCTACGGTAAACTAATATAGTATGTAAAGACTAATTATAAATATTAATTAGTCAAATTGATTTGTTATTGGAGGAAATAAAATGTCAGCAAAATGGGAACGCGATAGCGATGCCAGCAAAGGTACATTGACATTTGAAATTGATGTCGACACTATTAACAAGGGAATTGACGAAGCTTTCGTTGAGACTCGTAAAAAGATCACTGTTCCGGGCTTCCGGAAGGGTCGTGTCCCTCGTCAAATCTTTAACCAAATGTACGGTGAAGAATCATTGTATCAAGATGCCTTAAACAAGGTATTACCTGATGCATATAACGAAGCAGTAAAGGAAACTAACATTCAACCTGTAGATCAACCTAAGATTGATATTAAGAGCATGGAAAAGGGTCAACCATGGGTATTAACTGCTGAAGTTGACGTTATGCCAGAAGTTAAATTAGGTGAATACAAGGGTATGGAAGTTTCTGCTCAAGACACCACTGTTACTGATGCTGATGTTGATGATGCACTTGAAACTAAGCGTCAACAACAAGCTGAACTTGTATTAAAAGAAGATAAGCCAGCCGAAAAGGGTGATACTGTCGTTATTGATTACAAGGGTAGCGTTGACGGTGAAGAATTTGATGGCGGTTCAGCTGAAAACTACTCACTAGAATTAGGTTCAGGCTCATTTATTCCAGGTTTTGAAGATCAATTAATCGGTCACAACGCTGATGAAGATGTTGATGTAAATGTTACCTTCCCAGAAGATTACCACGCTAAGAATCTTGCTGGCAAGGATGCACTTTTCAAGGTTAAGATTCACGAAATCAAGGAAAAGCAATTACCAGAACTTGACGATGATTTCGCTAAGGATGTTGACGAAGATGTTGATACTTTAGCTGAATTAAAGGAAAAGACTAAGAAGCAACTTCAAGAAGAAAAGGATAACCAAGCTAAGGCTGCTATTGAAGATGCTGCTATCAATAAGGCTGTTGCTAATGCAGAAATCCAAGATATTCCACAAGCAATGTTGGATGATGACACTAACCGTCAAATGCAACAATACTTAGCAGGAATGCAACAACAAGGTATCAGTCCTCAAATGTACTTCCAAATTACTGGTACAAAGGAAGAAGATTTGAAGAAGCAATTTGCTAATGATGCTGCTCAACGTGTAAAGACTAACCTTGTCTTAGAAGCAATTGTTGACGATGCTAACTTAGATGCTACTGATGAAGAAATTGCTAAAGAAATTTCTGACCTTGCAAAGCAATACGGTATGGAAGAAGATGCTGTTAAGAAGGCATTATCTAAAGACATGTTAATGCATGATATTAAGATCCGTAAGGCTGTTGACTTAGTTGCTGATTCAGCAAAGCAAGTTAAGGATGACGAAAAGTCTGACAAGTAATTTGTTAAATAATTACTAATCAATGAGGCTGGAAGAAAACAGTAGTTTTCTTCCAGCCTCGCTATTTTAATCAAATATTAGTAAGATAAAGTAGAAAATAATTTACTGAGTAATTTAGTCGAAATTAAACAGTAATTTTGTTATTATGTTTTAATAAGTCTTAGAGGAGGTTCATTTATGTTTGAAGATACCACTGGTATGGATTCAGTTCACTGTTCATTTTGTGGAAAGTCCCAAGATGAAGTGAAAAAAATTGTTGCTGGTCCTGGCGTCTATATTTGTAACGAATGTGTTGACCTTTGTAAACAAATTATTGATCAGGAACTAGCAGAAGATGAAGCTAAAAAAGCTTTCCGTGTGCCAACTCCAGGAGAGATTGTTAACGAACTGGATGACTATGTAATCGGTCAAGGTGATGCTAAAAAAACATTAGCAGTTGCTGTTTATAACCACTATAAGCGGGTTAATGCAATGATGAGTGGCGATAATAATGATACAGAACTTCAAAAGAGCAACATTGCCGTAATTGGTCCAACTGGTTCTGGGAAAACCTATCTTGCCCAATCACTTGCGCGAATTCTAAATGTTCCGTTTGCAATTGCAGATGCTACAACTTTAACTGAAGCTGGATACGTTGGTGAAGACGTTGAAAATATTATCCTTAAATTACTTCAGGCTGCTGACTTTGATGTAGAACGTGCTGAAAAAGGAATCATTTACATTGATGAAATTGATAAAATCGCAAAGAAGAGTGAAAATGTATCAATTACGCGTGATGTTTCTGGAGAGGGGGTTCAACAAGCTCTTTTAAAGATTCTTGAAGGAACAATTGCTAATGTACCACCTCAGGGAGGACGTAAGCATCCACAGCAAGAATTTATCCAAGTTGATACAAAGAATATCCTCTTTATTGTTGGGGGAGCCTTTGATGGAATCGAAACAATTGTTAAGGAACGACTCGGTGATAAGACAATTGGATTTGGAACAGACTCACGAGAAGCTGAAGAGGTTACGGATAAAAATATTTTGCAACATGTTATCCCAGAAGACCTTCTTAAGTTTGGCTTGATTCCAGAATTTATTGGACGATTACCTGTGATGACTGCTCTTGAAAAACTTGATGAAGATGACCTTGTTCGAATCCTTACTGAGCCAAAGAATGCATTAGTTAAGCAATATCAAGAGTTAATTCGCCTTGATGGAAGTAAGTTGACCTTTACTGATGGTGCATTACGAGCAATGGCACAACTAGCAATCAAGCGAAATACAGGTGCTCGTGGTCTCCGTTCGATTATTGAAGATGTAATGCGGGATGTAATGTTTGACTTGCCAAGTCGTAAAGATGTAGAAAAGGTAATTATTGATAAACGATGTGTAACGCAACATACAGAACCTCGTTACGTTTTAAAGGATGAAAAAGCTTCTTAATGAAATGAGGTAAGCAAATGGAAGTTCACAATGTAGATTTAACAATCAGTGCCGTAAGTGATGAACAATATCCTAAAACAAATATTCCAGAAATTGCTTTAGTTGGTCGTTCAAATGTTGGGAAGTCATCGTTGACAAATGTCTTAATCAACCGGCGCAATTTTGCTCATACGTCTAGTCAGCCAGGTAAAACCCAGACGTTAAATTTCTATGACGTTGAGGATAAGGTATATTTTGTCGATGTTCCAGGATATGGGTATGCCAAAGTCTCGAAAAAAGAGCGAGAACGATTTGGAAAAATGATCGAACAATACTTAACCCAACGTGAACAATTACGCGGAGTTATTCAATTAGTTGATGCACGGCATGAACCCACCCCTGATGATGTAAATATGTATAATTGGTTACAATATTATAATATTCCAACATTAATCGTAGGGACAAAGATTGATAAGGTAAAACGAAGTACATGGAATCGCCAACTAAGCCTTATCAAAAAGACCCTTGATGTTGAGAGTTCAACACCGATTATTCTATTTTCAGCTACAGAGAAAAAGGGTAAAGATGATGTTTGGCAGTGGATTGAAGAGCGAATGGGGAAGAACTAAGTTGGATTTTAATGAATACCAAAATGCAGCAAAACGAACCTTATATGGGAATGAACAAGTTTTAACAAATTGTGCATTAGGATTAGCTGGTGAGTCAGGACAAGTCGTTGATTTAGTAAAAAACTATACTTTTCGTAGTCGAAAATTAGATCGTAAGGAACTAATCCACGAAATGGGTGATGTCTTATGGTATTTATCTCAAATTGCAGAATGGGCCGATATTCCATTTGAAGAGGTTGCCAAAGCAAATATTGAGGAATTAAATCAGCGCTATCCGACTGGTTTTAAAAAGCAAGATTAAAAATAGAGAGTGGAAAATAGCCTTCTCGACAAGGCGGTTGGCTAAGCTAGGGCGATGATTAGCACGGCACGGGCTGATTATCGTTCGTACTTAGACTCGAGCCTTGTGGCGACGCGAAGTTAGTTCCACGTTACTATTGTTCATAAAAGTAGTGGAGGCTGGGAGAAAACTTTTGTTTTCCCCCAGCCTCCTTTGCATTATTTCTTTTCTTTATCCTTGCTATCTTTTTCTTTTTTATCGTCATTTTTTTTAGTTGCTTTTGGTTTTTTAGGATCAATCGCAAATTGATCAAATAATTTATCAAGCTGTTCGCTTCTTCTAGTAACTAATCCCATTTTTTTAGCCTTTTTTTATATTTGACAAAATGCTAGCATAAATTTTGCTAAATGTACAATTATTTCTAAACACTTTCTTTGCCTTAATGATGATTTTTCAGATATAATATATTGTTAGATAATTTTTCGGAGGGATTTTGCGATGGCCAGTGAACATTTAGAACATAAACTAGCATTGTTACCTGACAAGCCAGGTTGCTACCTGATGAAAAACATTAATGATCAGATAATTTATGTTGGTAAAGCTAAAAATTTAAAAAATCGGGTTCGGTCTTACTTTAAGAGTAGCCACACCGGTAAAGTAGCTAAAATGGTTTCAGAAGTTGCGGACTTTGAAACCATTGTAACTTCGACTAATAAGGAGTCGTTCTTACTTGAAATAACGCTGATTCAAAAACATCAACCTTATTTCAATATCAAATTAAAAAAGGGAACTGGTTATCCCTACATAAAAATAACAAATGAGCGGGATCCCCAAATTAAGATCGTTAGTAAAATAAAAAAAGATGGTGGATATTATTTTGGCCCTTATCCAAATGTCTATGCTGCGGAGGAGACGATGCATTTTATTCAAAAGGTTTACCCATTAAGACGATGTAATGGGTATCAAGGCCGTCCGTGTTTGTATTACCATATGGGACAATGTTTAGGAGCTTGTTTTAAAGACGTTCCTAAGAGCGAATATGAAGAGCAAATTAAAAAAATTAAGTCATTTTTGAGTGGAAATACAGCGACAGTTAAGCGACAGTTAACCAAAAAGATGCAACTAGCAGCAGAAAACATGGAGTTTGAACGAGCTGCTGAAATTCGAGACCAGCTTCACTATATTGAAGTGACAGTTGAAAAACAAAAGATTATTTCAAATGATAAAACCCCTCGTGATTTATTTAATTTCTATATGGATAAAGGGTGGCTTTCTATTCAAATTTTCTTTATTCGGCAGGCGCGGTTGATGAAACGAGAAAAACGTCTATTTCCAATCGTGGATACGGCAGTTGAAGAAATGACTAGCTTTATTCTCCAGTTTTATAATCGTCGCAATAATATTTTGCCTCGTGAAATTCTTCTTCCTAAGGGCCTTCCCAATAAAGAAATAAGTGAAATATTAGGGGTACCAGTTCGGACACCGGTTCGTGGTGAAAAACGGGACCTCTTAGCAATGGCACATGAAAATGCTCAGTTGTCTTTAGATGAAAAATTTCGACTGCTTGAGATGGACCAAAGTAAGACTACCGGTGCGATGAAAGAGATTACGGATGCCCTTGGACTTCCAGAAGGTCACCGGATTGAAGCGTTTGATCATTCTCATATTCAGGGGGCTGATCCTGTTAGTGCAATGGTTGTATTTGTTAATGGAGAACCAGCTAAAAATTTTTACCGGAAGTATAAATTGAAAACGGTGATTAATCATGCTGACGAAGCTGCCAGTACCCGTGAAGTTATTCGACGGAGGTATTCGCGTCTCTTAAAAGAGAATAAGCCAATGCCGGATATGATTTTTATGGATGGTGGCGAAATTCAGATGGATGCGGCTAAAGATGTTTTAGAGAATGAACTTGGTCTCGATATTCCGGTAGTAGGGATGGTAAAGAATGATAAACACCAAACCGCTGACTTATTGTTCGGGGATGATGATCACCATATTAATTTGAATCCACGGAGCCAAGGCTTTTACTTAGTTCAACGCATTCAAGATGAGGTTCACCGGTTTGCAATTACTTTCCACCGGCGCGTTCATACCAAGCATTCGTTAAGCTCGCGTTTGGATGAAATTAAGGGAGTGGGACCGCGGACTCGGACGAAATTACTTAAAAAATATGGTTCAATTACCAAGATTGCTCAAGCATCAGTTGATGAAATCCATTCACTGGGGATTAATCGACCTACCGCCCAGTTAATTAAGGTTTCATTGCAGAAAAATGCTGAGGTGGCGAAGGGTAGTAGTCATGATTGAATTTTGACAGGCTTATAAATTTTAAATATACTAAATAATAGACTAAAGAACGGAGACAATCATTATGAATATGTTTGTTGATCAAATAAAAATTGAAGTACATGCAGGTAAAGGTGGCGATGGAATGGTGGCATTTCGTCGTGAAAAATATGTTCCTAACGGTGGCCCAGCTGGTGGCGATGGTGGCCGTGGAGGCAGTATCATTTTAAAAGTTGATGAAGGATTACGGACATTAATGGATTTCCGTTATCACCGAATTTTTAAAGCTAAAAACGGTGGCAATGGGATGAGTAAACAGATGACTGGTCCAAGTGCAGAAGATACAATTATTGCTGTTCCCCAAGGTACTACTGTTAGGGATCTTGATACTGGTGAGATTATTGGTGATCTCGTTGAAAAGGATCAAGAATTAGTAGTTGCCAAGGGTGGCCGTGGTGGTCGCGGCAACATTCACTTTGCTAGTGCTAAAAACCCTGCTCCTGAAATTGCTGAAAATGGTGAACCAGGAGAAGACCATTACTTAGAATTAGAATTAAAGATGCTTGCTGACGTTGGATTAATTGGGTTCCCTTCTGTTGGAAAGTCAACTTTATTATCAGTAGTAACCGGTGCTAAGCCTAAAATTGCTGCATATGAATTTACGACATTAACTCCTAATCTCGGAATGGTAATGCTACCAGATGGCCGTGATTTTGCAATGGCTGATATGCCTGGTTTAATTGAAGGAGCATCGAAGGGTGTCGGCCTTGGATTGAAGTTCTTACGGCATATTGAACGTACGCGCGTTCTCCTTCACCTAGTTGATATGAGCAGTGAAGATCCTCATCAAGCAATTGAACGTTACCGGCAAATTAATAAGGAACTTGCTAATTACGATCCTGAATTATTAAAACGACCACAAATTGTAGTTGCGACAAAGATGGATTTGCCAAATTCTGCCGATAACTTAGCTGCTTTTAAAGCTGATTTGGCAGCAGATAAAACTTTAGAAAAACAGCCAGAGATTTTCCCTATTTCAGCGGTTACTCATCAAGGTGTTCAACAATTAATGCAATTAACTGCTGATCTCTTAGATAAGACGCCCGCATTTGATAGTGAGAGTCATGATAAAGAATTAGTCGCTGAATATCGTGCTGCTGCTCCTGACAAGAAGGATGAAGCGGACTTTACCATTACCAAGGATGAAGACGGCACCTGGGTATTGGGCGGCGAAAAACTTATTCGGTTATTTAAGATGACTGATTTAACTCATGAAGAAAGTCAATTACGCTTTGCTCGTCAACTTCGTCATATGGGAGTTGATGATGCGTTAAGAGCTAAAGGTGTACAAGATGGCGATCTTGTAAGAATTGAAAAATTTGTTTTTGAATTTATTCAATAAAATTATACGTAGCAAAGGTAGGAAAAATATAAATGCAACTTGAATTTTTAGGAACAGGCGCTGGTTCCCCAAGTAAGCAACGTAATGTAGCAAGCGTTGCATTGCGGTTGTTAGAAGAACGAAACGCAATTTGGTTATTTGATGTGGGAGAAGCTACTCAACATCAAATTCTCAATACGACAATTAGGCCACGAAAGATAGAAAAAATCTTTATTACTCACTTGCATGGTGATCATATCTTTGGTTTACCTGGGTTACTAAGTTCTCGCTCTTTTCAAGGAGGAACCGAACCATTGACGATCTATGGACCAGTAGGAATAAAGCGGTATGTTCAGACTTCTTTGCAAGTAAGTGAGTCACGCCTCAGTTATCCTTTGCACTTTGTTGAAATAACAGATGACGGGGAACTATTTAATGATCATGGCTTTAGAGTGATTGCACGAAAGTTAGATCATAAAATCGCTTGTTTTGGCTACCGGATTGAAGAAGCGGATCATCCAGGAGAATTACAAGTTGAGAAATTACGAGAACAAAAAGTACCATCTGGGCCAATTTACGGCCAACTAAAAGCTGGAAAAACGGTTACTCTTCCTGATGGTCGCGTATTAGATGGTCATGACTTTATTGGCACTCCTCAACCTGGACGCATTATTGCAATTTTAGGCGATACTAGACAAACAAAGAATGCAATTTTGTTAGCACAAAATGCGGATGTATTAGTGCATGAAAGTACTTTTGCTAAAGATGAGACGAAGATGGCACACAATTATTATCATTCAACCAGCAAACAAGCAGCTGAAATTGCAAAAAAAGCAGGTGTTAAAAAATTATTGTTAAATCATATTTCAGCACGATACACTGGTAAAGCAGCCTATCAATTGGCATATCAAGTTCGTAATATTATTCCTGATACTCGAGTTGTTAATGATTTTGATGTGATTGATATTCCGTTCAAAAAATGAAAAGAGATGGCAAAAAATGCTGAGAAGAGTAAAGACGTTACGTTTTCTGCGAAATGAAGTTGTATTAATTACTGGTGGTTCAAGTGGAATCGGCAAAGAGTTGGCTTTTGAGGCAGCTCGTCGTGGTGCAATTGTTGTTGTTGTTTCTCGTAACCTTGAGAAGTTGCAAGAAGTAGCCAAGAAATGTTTAATTTTATCTGGCCGGCCAGCATTTGCTTATCAATTGGATGTCACCGACCCTGATCAGATTGATGATGTGCTTTCGAAAGTTCAACATGAAGTAGGAGGAATCGATGTATTAATTAATTCTGCTGGGCTTGGTGACTTTATTCCCGTAGTTAAGGAATCTTACAGCTCAATGGAAAAAATGGTACATACAAACCTCTTAGCTTTAATGTATATTAGTCGGTGTGTGGCTAAACAAATGATGGATCAAGGGTATGGAGCCATTATTAATATGGGTTCATTAGCTGGTAAATTGCCTACACCAAATAGCACTGTATATTCAGCAATGAAGGCTGGGGTAATCCAGTTTGATAACGTTTTACGAATGGAAGTTGCTGATTATGGTGTCCAAGTGTTGACAGTTAATCCTGGTCCAATTGATACGCCTTTCTTTGATAAAGCGGATAATGATTATACATATCGGGCACATTTGCCAAAATGGATGTTTATCTCTCCTGAAGACTTAGCTCGACGAATTTGGAATAATGTTGGGTATAAGACAAGGGAAATTAATGTTCCAGGATATGTGGCTTATCTTGGCTGGGCTTACCAAGTTATTCCCGGTTTAGGTGACTGGGCAATTAAGAAATTTTTTGATTTCCAACAGGATAAGAAGAACTTATAATATGCTCCCTTATTTTCATTTTCGTTAAATTGGTGGATTATAGAATGAAGTTAGCCACCCAGTTGGTGGTAAATAAAAAACGCCATTCGGCGTGACATCAGGTATCATATTAAGTGAACCAAACCTATATGAAAGGATGTCCGTCAAATGACGCACTTAAATGATACCATGTCTACTAGTTTATTGACTACTCATAAAAAGAATGCTCATCTTACTAAAGAAGAACGTGTGATGATTGCGACTTTAAAGTCGCAAGGACTTTCCAATCGCGCAATTGGTCGCCAATTAGGAGTTAATCATCAAACAATTAATAACGAGCTCAACCGTGGTACGGTCCGCCAACTTCGTCGTCAAAAATCTAATGGTAAGATTTACGAATATTCTTACTACATCTATAGTTATGAAGCTGGTCAGGCCACATATCTTGAACATCACCGCCATTCTGGTCGTCGTCGCTTATATTATTCTTCAAAGCAATTTTTACGATTAGCTGATCAGCTAATGCTTGGTGAGTTTGACGACCACCATTACTCCCCACAAGCGGTTATTTATAAGGCTCGAGATTTAATGAATGATGGCACCCTGATCCCAAAGTCGGTTGTAACTTTATATCAATGGATTAATGAGGGTGTGCTTCGTACGTCCAATTTAGACCTCTTTGAAAAACCTAAACGTAAGCATCATCGAACTCATCCGCAAGCTAAAAGGTGCTTAGGGCCTAATATTGCTCAACGACCTCAAACTGCGGACCAACGGTCCGAAATTGGCCATTGGGAACTAGATACAGTTCAGGGACAGAAAAACGGTAATGACAGTGTTGTACTAGTAATGACTGATCGCCTTTCACGAGTTAATATCACGAGTAAAATTGCTGGTAAAACTGCGCATGCAGTAAATCAGTTCTTTATAAATTTACGCCAGAAAATGGGCACAGATGCTTACTATCGCATCTTTAAGACAATAACCTCTGACAACGGTTCAGAATTTAGTGAGTTAACACAAGTTCACGATCATGTTTTCTATGCTGATCCGTATTCCCCTTGGGAACGTGGATCCAATGAGATCAATAACCGGTTTCTCCGCAAGGAGATTACCAAAGGTGAAGCTATAAATAACTATAGTAGTGCTCAGATCATAGCGACTAATGATTGGATGAATCACTATCCACGAGCTATGTTTAATGGACATTCGTCAATGGATATCTATCGTAAGGCCTTCTACCAAGAGATATCACAGCTCCATCAACCAATAATCAATTGGTCAGTATTATTTATTTGAGTCCAGTGGCTAACTTATTCTTGAAATTTAGGTTTTCGTTAAATTGCAGAATTTAGCAGTTTCTTTCAAAAAATGAAAGGAGCAAAATAAAAGAGACTGAGTTTATCCCAGCCTCTTGTTTAATTTTGGCGTTGAAATGGTGGTTAATTTTAAATGATTGATGCAAAATTTAAGTGGGAACTTGCCGATAATGCTTCCTCATTAACTGTTGATAATCTTGAAAAAGAGTTAGGCATTTCTAGAATATTGGCAACCTTATTAGCTCAGCAAGGAATCGATTCAACCGAACAAGCAAAAAAATTCTTTGAACCATCGATGGAAGAGATCCATGATCCAACCTTATTGCATGATATGGATAAAGCAGTTGAGCGAATTAAGCAGGCAGTTGAAAAGCAAGAACAAATTACTATTTATGGTGATTATGATGCCGATGGAATTACTAGCACATCCTTAATGTATGAAACGCTATTATCTATCGGTGCTAATGTTAATTATTATGTCCCAAATCGTTTTACAGATGGATATGGGCCTAACGTGGATGCTTACCAACGTCTTGTTGATAATGGTACCCAGCTTTTTATTACGGTGGATAATGGCGTTAGCGGAAAAAATGTTATCGATAAGGTAATGGCAGCAGGAGTAGATGTTATAATTACTGACCACCATGAGTTGCCTGCTGACTTGCCTAATGCGGTTGCGATCGTTCACCCTCGTTATCCTGGTAGTAATTATCCTTTTCCTGATTTGTCAGGCGTTGGTGTTGCATTTAAGGTGGCTTGGGCTTTAACTGGTGAGTTTCCTGTTGAAGAACTGGACTTAGTTGCAATTGGTGAAATAGCTGATGTAGTAAACGTTACGGACGAAAATCATGCGTTAATTTCCTATGGCATTCAGCAATTACGACAGGGGATGCGTCCAGGATTAGCGGCTTTAATGAAATTAGCTGATATTAAAGCTAACAATCTAACTGATCAGGATATTGGATTTGGAATTGCACCACGGCTAAATGCGCTTGGCCGAATTGCTGATGCTAATGATGGAGTTAAGCTGCTGACGAGTTTAGATGAGAATGAATCACAAAAATTAGCTAAAGAGGTAGATCAGGCTAATAAAGAACGTCAGAACCTAGTTGCTGAGATTATGAAAGAAGCAGAAAAACAGGCTAATAGCTCAGCTAACCAGCAGAAAAGGACCTTATTAATTGTTGGGAAAGGTTGGCATCAAGGTGTATTAGGAATTGTTGCCAGTCGGATTATGAATGAGACCGGAAAGCCAACAATTGTGGCATCAACTGATCAAAATAATCCGACCTTAATAAAAGGATCTGGTAGAAGCGTTGACAGTTTTAATTTGTTCAATGCCTTGGAGGCTCATCGTGAACTATTTACAACATTTGGTGGGCACCCTGCTGCTTGTGGTCTTTCTTTTGATCAGAAAAATATTGTACCTCTGCAAATAGCCTTGGAAGAAGAAGCAGTCAAACAAAAATTTGATCCAACGGTAAAGCAACCTCTTCCAATCGCAATGAAACTTGTACCAGCTGATGTTACCCAACAGTTATATAACGATATTCAACAGGTTGCTCCATTTGGTCCAGGAAATATGGAACCGGTTTTTGAATTAAATAACGTTAAAGTTGTCGATGTCAAAACAATGGGACAGGAACACCAGCATTTAAAATTTTCGATTGTAAGTGATAAAAAAAATCTAACAGTCGTCGCTTTTGGTCAAGGAAATTTGGCAACACTATTATCCGCGCCAACCGGACAAATTAATTTAGCCGTTAAAGTTAGTCTTAATGAGTGGCGTGGTAAAAAAAGTGTCCAACTGATGTTAGAAGATCTCCAAATTAATGGAACGGTAATTATTGATGAACGAACGAATAAACTAACTCCTCAGCTTTTTAGTTCTTCAGATTATTACATTGTAAGAGAACCAAGATTGCGAGAAAATATTGCTCCCCATGTGGCTCCTGGCTATACTTTATCGATCGAAGAAGCAATTAAGACTGATTTTTCTGGTCAACAAGTAACGCTGGTTGACTGCCCATCTAGTGAAGAAATGCTAAAACGGATTTTTGCAGAGGATGAAGGAGAACCAGCAACTATTCGCTTATTATTGTATCAGCGAAAAAGTGCCTATTTAGCTGGGCTTCCAACACGGAATGATTTTGCACAGCTTTATCGATTTATTTATAGGCAAAAAGAATTAAAATGGCCCATGCAAGCTAAAGCAGTTAGCAATCATTTAAAGATTAATATGGATCGATTAAATCTAATGATTCAAGTGTTTTCTGAAGTAGGATTTGTTACAATAAAAGATGACGTGTTAAAGTTTAATGAGCCAACTAATAAGACTGATTTAACGCAAACTAAACGTTATCAAAAACAATTAGCACAATATAAAGTTGAACAACAGTTGCTTTTTAATGATGCGGCAACGGTTGCTAAATGGCTATTGGAATATCTAAATTTAGAATAAGGAGACTATTTATCTCATGGCTTTAGACCTTTATAAATACGTAGCTAGTGTTCCTGATTATCCAGAAAAGGGTGTTATTTTTCGGGATATTTTACCGTTAATGGCTGATGGAGCTGCATTTAAGCAAGCTACTGACGAATTAGTTGATTATGCTAAGGATAAAAAGGTAGATATGGTAGTAGGACCAGAAGCGCGAGGCTTTATTGTTGGGTGTCCTATTGCTCGTGAACTGAGTGTTGGATTTGCTCCAGCACGTAAAAAGGGTAAGTTGCCAAGGAAAGCAATTAGTGCATCTTATGACTTAGAATACGGAACAGCTACCTTGCAAATGGAAGCCGATGCAATTAAACCGGGACAACGGGTTCTTGTTGTGGATGATCTTTTAGCTACAGGAGGAACTATCTCTGCAACAATCGATATGGTTGAACAAATGGGTGGTATTGTTGTTGGCTGTGCATTCTTAATCGAATTAAAAGATCTTCATGGTCGCGATAAGCTTAAAGATTACGATATGAAGGCATTAATGGAATTTTAATTAGGAGGAGGCTGGGGATACTAGCCTTTTTTCTTTTTAAATTATAGTTGTATATATAAAATGAATGCGGGACAATAACATTACGTTGATAAAAAGGAGCCAGTTAATTTATGATTTTCTTAGTAATAATGGGAGCCCTATTTTTAATTTTGGGTGGTTTTTATCTTGCTAATTCATGGCAACAGTATCGCGAATGGAAAAGCGGGACAATCATTGTCGTATTGAGTATTATCGCAATTGTTTATGGTGTGATTAATTTACCTTATTTTCATCATAATAATTCTGCTAGCTCAAGCCAAAGTACTTCATCTTCACAAGTGGCGCGGTCCAGTAGTTTTTCATCATTTTCGAATGGATTAGCGATTGGCAATTCAAGTGCAAATGAAGCGCAACAAGAAAGTAAGACAATGGCTGTTTTGCGTCAAATGCAAAAGGGTTATTCAAAATTAGGTTCAGTTGACTATAACGAAGATAGTAAGACATTCCAGATCACGCCAACTGATGATAATACGGTTGAAGCATTGAAAGCTTTAGCGCAAGATCCAAGTCAGGCTGAACAAATGGGTTGGCCTAACTTAACTAAGTCGATTAAAAGCAATTCAGGGCAAGTAGAAAAAGCATTAGGTGAAGGATATTCAATTAGTATTATGAATCCAAGTGATTCTAGTAAGGCGTTGTATACGGCCAAAGATGGCAAAACTACATACGATATTGCTAATCAATAAAACTAAATAACCTAAGATTAGTTCAAGAACAGGCTATAATGCCCTCTGAGTATACAGATGAAATAGAAAATTCATCTTATACTCGGAGGGCTTTTTCTATGGGAAGAAAATCTAAATACTCAGCAGAGGAAAAACTCTTAATCCTCAATGAAGTTTTACAAAATGGAATCCATAAGGTAATAACTAAGTACAAGATTAGCCAAAAAACTATCAGGCGGTGGAGTCTTCTATACAAGTATCAGGGAATGTTAGGACTTCAAACAAGTCATCATAATCAAAGCTACTCTAAAGAATTTAAAAACTCATTGGTTGAACAATATCAACAAACAGATGAGGCATTAGATTTATTTGCGATAAAACACGGTTTACGATCTCAAAGGCAACTAGAACAATGGATTATCCGGTATAATGAATCTAACTTAAAGGCCTATACGCCAAGAAAGCGAGATTCAAAAATGAGTGGACGAAAGACTGACTTTGAAGAACGACTTACTATCATTGAAGAGTTGATTAAGCATGATGTGAACTACAATTGGGCAGTTGAAAAGTACCATATTAGTTACCAACAAGTTTATGGCTGGTATCAAAAGTATCGCAAAAGCGGTAATGACCCAGAATCACTTCGTGATCGCCGAGGCAAAGCTAAGCCAGAAGAGAAGTGGACGGAAGTTGACCGACTCAAGGCAGAAAATCACTTATTAAGGGCTCAGCTAGAAAAGCAAGAGATGGAGATTGCGTTCGCAAAAAAATTAACAGAAATACGCAATCGGGAGGTGGAAAAGGACTCCGGTACCAAGCCATCAAAGAACTAAATCAAGAAAATGGATGGTCAATTAGCCAGTTGTGTAAAATAGCTGATTCTTCGCGAGATGGTTATTACAAATGGCTCAATCGAAAGCCAAGTCGATATCATAATGAGCAAGCAGAGTTACTTGAAGCGATTGTAGAGTTAGAAGAAGAACATAATTGGACGCTGGGATATTTAGCGATGACTACACAGTTAAGCTTTGAAAACCGTTTAAGCTTTACCGCTGGATTAAAACGAATAACTAATTGCATGCGTAAGCATGGAATTAGAGCAAATATTAGGAAGAAGAAGCGCAATCGAATTCAACGCCATGAAGAATACATCAATGACAACTTATTGCAGGGACAATTCGACCGTGAAACTAAAAATGAAGTGTGGGTTACCGACACAACGGAAGTTGCCTACGGCGAACACACACTTCATAAAGTACGAGTACACGTTATTTTAGATTTATATGGTCGTTACGCTTTAAGCTACAATATTTCAGACACAGAAACTTCATCAGCAGTAATTGAAACCTTTAATCGTGCTTTTACGGTTGAACCTGATGCGCAACCAATGATCCATACTGACCGCGGATCAGCTTACTGCTCAAGTATGTTCAACGACTACTTAGCCTCTAAAAATTGTATTCATAGTATGTCACACCCCGGTCATCCTTGGGAAAACTCCCCCATAGAGCGTTGGTGGAATGACTTCAAGCTAATCTGGATTAACAAACATAATCGTCCTAAGACGCTAGCAGAGCTAGAACAGCTCGTCAAAGGAGCCATTGAATACTTTAATACCAAACGCGCTTACACAAGCAAAAACGGCTTGACCGCGGAACAATTCCGCAATCAAGCTGCCTAAAATTTTTATCTATTTGATCTGTATACTTGACGGGACATAGTGCCACAGATTGGGGCACTTAATAGGTGTCCTTTTTTGTGTAATAAAAAAGCTGATATATCAACGTTTTAACAACTATTGAATATCAGCAAAACTTTAGATAAAGGAGACAAGGGGATTTGAACCCCTGCACGCTTTTACACGCCTAACGGTTTTCGAAACCGTCCTCTTCAGCCACTTGAGTATGTCTCCATTTCAACTTTACTATTGTAACAAAAAAATTGTAAAGCGTAAAGAGAATATCAATCAAGGAAATAGCTATTTAATAATTTTGCAGAAATGATTTCTTGCTGATATGATATTCTAATATATGATGTAATTTGAAATTTAATTAGGGGATTTTTATGGTAAAAAAATATTATGCAGTCAAAAAAGGTCGTCATCCAGGAATATATAAAACTTGGGCTGAATGTCAGAAGGAAGTTAATGGATATCCGAATGCTAAATTCAAAAGCTTTTTAACGCTTAAAGGTGCTAATGAGTGGCTTCAGGCTACGGGAAATATCGTGCCATCGACTAAAGCAGTTGATTATTCTGATAACATTCTTGTTTATACTGATGGAGGCTCCCGTAATCATGGCAATAAATTGGGACAGCATGTTAAGGCAGATGATAAAGCGGCCTGGGCTTATTTTATTCAAACTAAAGATCAAGCTTATACAGGAACTGCTGGCGAATTTGGTGCTACTAATAATAAAATGGAGATTACAGCTTTAATCCAAGCACTAACTAAACTATTAGAACTTGGCCTCCAAGATCAACCAATTACAGCGATTTTGGATTCACATTATGTACTGGACCCAATTATGAAAGGTTGGTTAACTAATTGGCAGCGGCGGGGATGGTTAACCGCTGGTGGCAAGCCGGTAGCAAATCAAGAGCTATGGGAAGAAATAGTTACCCTTTTACCTCAGTTCCCTAATTTACATTTTGATTGGACTAAGGGGCATGCAACGAATGCTGGAAATAATAAGGTCGATGAATTACTAAATAAGACGATGGATCAGTTATAATTATTTGACAAGAGGATGATAAGAAATGAGAATTGGTATTGACAAAATGGCTTTTGCAACAACAAATGACTATTTAGACCTTGTTGAATTAGCAAAAGAACGCGGCGTAGATCCTAATAAATTTACCATTGGAATTGGACAGGATCTACAGGCAGTTGTGCCACCTACGCAAGATATTGTGACTTTAGGAGCTACGGCAGCGAAAAAATTGCTTACTCCGGAATTAGAAAAAAATATTTCGACAGTAATTGTGGCAACTGAGTCAGGGATTGACAATTCAAAAGCAAGTGCAATCTACATTAAACACTTATTAGGGCTTAGCGACTTTACCCGAACGGTAGAAATGAAAGAGGCGTGTTATTCTGCAACAGCTGCTATCCAATTTGCAAAGGGAGTAGTGGCGCTTAATCCCCAAGAAACTGTATTAGTGATCGCTGCTGATATTGCTCGTTATGGATTAAATACTCCAGGAGAGGTGACTCAAGGAGCTGGAGCAGTTGCAATGTTGATTTCGCGTAACCCTCACATCCTAACCCTTGAAGATACAACTGTTGCTTATAGTAAGGATATAATGGACTTTTGGCGGCCGTTATATGCAACAGAAGCTTTAGTAGATGGAAAATACTCTACTAATGTTTATATTGAATTCTTCCTTCAAACTTTTACCCGTTACCAGCAATTAACTGGGCGAAATTTAGCAGATTTTGCTGCCCTTACATTCCATATGCCGTTTACTAAAATGGGAAAGAAAGGATTAGAAGGGCTGCTCAAAGATCGTAATGACGAAGTAGCTCAACGATTACGAACACAATTAACCGCAAGTCAACTATTTTCGCGTCAAGTTGGTAACCTTTACACTGGCTCCCTATATTTATCATTAATGTCATTGTTACAAAATAGTGACTTAAGAGCTGGAAGCCGAATTGGGTTATTTAGCTATGGTTCTGGTGCAGAAGGAGAGTTCTACACAGGAATCCTAGAAGATGGCTACGAGCATTATATGAATAACATTCAAGAAGAACTAAAACATCGTCATCAGGTTTCGGTAGCAGAATACGAAAAACTATTTAGTAGTCAATTAGGAATGAGTGATCGGGATATCAAGCTTGATGTTACTAATGATCCATTGCCTTTCGTTCTTAAAGGACAAAGGGATCATCAACGGATTTATGAAGCTAAATAACCTAATAAAAAAGGAGCCCTCCACATGGACTCCTTTTTTATTTAGAAAATATGATCACGAAATAGTCCCACTACTTTACCAAGGATTTTAACATTGTCTAAGAAGATTGGCTCCATCGTATCATTTTCTGGCTGTAAACGAAAACGTGTTTTTTCTTTATAGAATCGTTTACAAGTAGCTTCATTATCATCGTTCATTGCAATAACGATATCACCATTTTTAGCAGTGGATTGTTTACGCACGATTACTTGGTCACCATTAAAAATCCCTGCTTTAATCATACTAGTTCCACGAATGGTAAGCATAAACAAATCATTATTATCTTGAATAGAAGGAGGTATCGGGAAAAATTCAGTAGCATTTTCGACTGCTAAAATTGGTTGTCCAGCCGTAACAACGCCAAGCATTGGAATTTCTTTTTGAATCGGTTTAACGCCTAAAATATCAAGTCCCTTGGGTGTAATCTCAAGTGCTCGAGGCTTAGAAGGGTCTTTTTGTAAGAATCCTTGTTCGATTAAGCGTGAGATGTGTCCGTGGACTGTTGAAGTTGAAGACAGGCCAACAGCACTACAAATTTCACGAACAGTCGGCGGATAGCCATGATCTTCAACTTGTTTGTGAATATAATTTAGGACGGCCATTTGTTTATTTTTTGCTACCTTTGCCATATTGACACCTCATTATCATTAATTGTGTTAAGCTTATCATAGATAGATGCATATTTCAAACGTACGTTCGTGATTTGCATTAATTTTATAAAATAAGTAAAATCGACTTTGCTAAGGAGATGATTATAATGGCTGAATCTAAAGAACAAGATGCTTTATTGAAGCGAATTAATGAACTTGCTCATAAGAATAAAGAAGAAGGCTTAACTGAAGAAGAAACAAAAGAACGAGATCGTTTACGTAAGGAGTACCTAAAGAACTTTAGAGAATCAATGCGTAGTAATATTGAAATGATGCGGATCTTTGATAAAGAAGGGAAAGAAGTTACTCCTGAAAAGGTTCGTGAAATCCAACGTAAAAAAGGACTTCGTGACGATTAACAGCGATTTGCTCTTTTCAAAAATTGCTCTTTCGTGTAAGATGGATAAGTAACGAGCAAAGGAGGAAGTAATTTTGGGTATGACGATCATGCTAATGATTCTTGCATTATTAGTCGGTTTGGTTATCGGCTTCTTTGGTGCACGTAAATACATGGAAAACTACCTCCGCAATAATCCACCGATTTCGGAAGAGATGCTGCGGACGATGATGCTTCAAATGGGGCAAAAGCCATCAAGTCGTAAATTACATCAAATGATGCAAGCGATGAAAGCACAAGCTAAAAAGTCGAATCGTAAATAATATAAAAGGATGTGATAATTATCACATCCTTTTATATTGGAAATTAAAATTCGTCATTCTTCGGCTTTGGAGGAACAATATATCTATAATTGGGATCAATTTGTCTATCTAATTGGTCAAAGGCGTCTTGCATTTGTTTTTCTAAGTCAGCCTGTACTTCGGGAGTGAGCCGTTGCTTTCGGTCAATATAAATAGGCTTCCCAAATGCAATTTGGCGCGGCTTACGAGTAAATAGCTGGCCAAATTTTAGAGGTCCCTGGTAAACAGCAGGAACTAAGGGGACATTTGCCATTTTAGCGATCACGGTGGCCCCGCCTTTTAATTTAGATGAGTAGCGTGATCCGGTAGGGAAAATAATGGTCGATAAGTCAGTCTTATTTAAAATTGTAACCGGCTTTTTAATAGCAGACGGACCTGGATTTTTCCGATCAACTGGATAGGCATTTAGTGCTTTTAAGAATTTGCTAGCAATTGGATTCTTAAAAAGTTCTTTTTTAGCCATGAAGCTAAATTTTTTAGGCCATACGGCAAGTGCTAGTAAGACAGGATCCATCCAAGTACGATGAGGTGCAATAATAATATAATTGCCTTCAGGGATGTTTTCCCGATTGTATATTTTAGGTCGTCCGTTAATCAAATTTAAAAATGGATTAACGATTTTAACGAGGAAAGTGTACAACATGTCAATCTTCCAATCTATAACAAAATTAAGTTTTCGTTCCTCAGTATGACGAAAAAAAGTGGATCTTGCAAGTACAAAAATAATGGAGGACATAATGGAAAACAGAAATATTCTAAAAAAGAATGAAAGAATTGATCAGCTATATAGTCAGGATGTACGGATAATCCAAAATCCCCATTATTTTGCTTTTTCATTAGATGCTGTCTTATTAGCAAATTTCGTGCGTCCCAATCATCGACAGAAATTAAAAATTGTTGATTTATGTGCTGGAAATGGGGCAATCGGCATTTTTCTCCACGATAAGCTTGGCGGAACATTTACTGAAGTTGAATTACAACCACAGATTGCGGATATGGCTGAACGGACAATTATGCTAAATGATTTACAAGATCGGTATACCGTCATTAATGATGATATTGCTAACGTTAATGATTATATTTCTAAGGATTCGATTGATATTGTCCTTTGTAATCCTCCTTATTTCCCAGTTACAGCCCAAAGCCAGAAGAATCCAAATAAAGCTTTAGCGATTGCTCGTCACGAAATAGCAACCGATTTAGTGACGGTTATTCAAAAAATGAGTGGCTTATTAAAAATGAATGGTCATGGGTATCTTGTGCATCGTCCAGATCGTTTAGGTGAGATTTTACAAGTGTGTCAGAAAAATAGATTAGCACCTAAAAGAATTCAATTTATTCATCCTAAACCTGATCGTGATGCGAATATTTTGTTGCTTGAAGTGATTAAGGATGGCCGGCCTGGAGGAGTAAAAGTAGTACCACCATTGATTGTTCATGGAGCAGATAACGAGTATACTCCAGCGGTTCAGGAGTTATTATATGGCAAGTGAGAAATACTATATTTATGTATTGTATTGCGCGGATAATAGCCTTTATTGCGGCTTTACCAACAATGTTAAACGACGCTTTCATACTCATCAGACTTATCAAGGGGCAAAATATACTCGTGTGAAAAAGCGCCATCCGCTAAAGCTTATTTATTCAGAGGAATTTGAATCAAAGCATGATGCCCTGAGTGCGGAATATTATTTTAAACATCAAACCCGCCGCCAAAAAGAAAAATTTTTACTAGACCATGGTGTCGATTTATTGAAACTACGGAGGAATTAAGATGAAGATTTATATGTATGGTGTTTATCAGGATGAAGTTCCTTACATTACGGAATGGCAAGAGGAACATCCTGAAGTAACTGTAGACTCAACGACGAAACTTTTAGATGAAAGCACAGTCAACTTGTCTAAAGGAAGCGATGGAGTAGTAGTATTCCAGCAAAAGCCTTATTCGGATGAGGCTTTACGTCAATTAGCACTTAATGGTATTACAAAGATGTCATTGCGAAATGTTGGGGTTGATAATTTTAACCATGAATTAGTACAAGAACTTGGTTTCCAAATTACCAATGTACCGGTTTATTCTCCAGCTGCGATTGCTGAATTTTCAGTTACTCAAGCACTTAATCTTTTACGTCGAACAAAAGAATTTTATTTGAAGTTAGCGAAAGGAGATTATAACAGGGCACCGCATATTGCTAAGGAAATGAATAAGCAGGTTGTTGGGATAGTTGGAACAGGAAACATTGGATCCACAGTAGCTAAAATCTTTGCTGGTTTTGGTGCAAAAGTGATTGCATATAGCCGTCACCAAAATAAGGAACTAGAAGGAATTGTTGAATACGTTAGCCTTGATGAATTATATAAACGGGCAACAATTATTTCGCTTTATTTACCTCATGTTCCAGCAACAGATAAAATGCTTAATGAAAAAACATTTGCAATGATGCAGGACGGGGTCTTACTGGTTAACACTGCACGTGGACCATTAGTCGATGAAAAGGCATTGATTGAAGCATTGGATAGCGGTAAAGTCGGAGGAGCTGCTCTAGACGTAATGACTGGTGAAACCAAGATTTTTAACCAGCAAGTTGATTTCCAAGAAGTCGATTATGATGAATTTAAGGATTTAGTTGATCGGCCAAATGTTTTAATCACGCCACATATTGCTTTCTATACTGATCAAGCAATCAAAAATATGGTTAAGATGAGTTTGTCTGCCAATCTAGATTTGATTAAAACTGGGACCTCAGATAAACTAGTTAAATTTTAAAATAAGTTAAGTGAAAAACCTTGTCAGTTTGCAAGGTTTTTTGTATACTATATTTCGGTGTTACACGCCAATTTCACACCCAGAATGATGGTGGTGAGGGTGCTTAAATAGTCCCATTGCCAGAAGAAGACTGGGGAGGAAAAACAATTTGGAGGTATATTTATGTCTGTTGTATCTATGAAGCAATTGCTTGAAGCCGGTGTCCACTTCGGTCACCAAACTCGTCGTTGGAACCCAAAGATGGAAGAATACATCTTTACTGAACGTAACGGTATTTACATCATTGACTTACAAAAGACTGTTAAGTTAATTGATACTGCTTACAACTACATGAAGGATGTTGCTGCTAACGATGGTGTTGCTTTATTTGTTGGTACAAAGAAGCAAGCTCAAGATGCTATTGAAGAAGAAGCTACTCGTGCAGGTCAATACTACGTTAACCACCGTTGGTTAGGTGGTACTTTGACCAACTGGAAGACTATCCAATCACGGATCGCTCGTTTGAAGGAACTTAAGAAGATGAGCGAAGACGGTACATTTGATGTTCTTCCTAAGAAGGAAGTTGCTGTCTTAACTAAGCAACGTGAAAAGCTTGAACGTTTCCTTGGTGGTATTGAAGATATGCCACGGATTCCAGATGTTATGTTCATTGTTGATCCTCACAAGGAACAAATCGCTGTTAAGGAAGCTCAAAAGTTACATATTCCAATCGTAGCTATGGTTGATACTAACACTGACCCAGACGACATTGATTACGTTATCCCATCAAACGATGATGCTATCCGTGCCGTTCGCTTAATCACTTCAAAGATGGCTGATGCTTTTGTTGAAGGTAAGCAAGGTCAAGACGATGCTCAACAAGAAACTGCTGATGATAACGCTGCTAACGAAACTGTTAGCGAAGATTCATTAAAGAACTTGAAGAACAGCGTTGAAGGTAAAGAAGACTAAAAATATTAAATTCTTGGGCTGTTTTGTACGGACCATTCTGGCCTAAGTACTAAACAGCCCTTTTTTCAAAAAAGATTATAAAAGGAGAGATTTCGTCATGGCTGAAATTAAAGCTGCTCAAGTTATGCAATTACGTAAAAAGTCCGGTGCCGGTATCATGGATGCTAAGAAGGCATTAGTTGCTAGTGATGGTGACATGGATAAAGCAATGGACTACCTTCGTGAAAAGGGTATTGCTAAGGCAGCCAAGAAGAGTGACCGTGTTGCAGCTGAAGGATTAGCTGATATTGCTGTTAATGATAATACAGCTGCAATCGTTGAATTGAATTCAGAAACTGATTTCGTTGCTGCTAGTGAACCATTTAAGGACTTATTGAAGAAGGTTACTAAGTTAATTAGTGAAAACAAGCCTGCTAATGTTGAAGAAGCATTAGAAATCAAGACTGAAAATGGTACATTGAATGATGATATTATCAGTACTACACAAAAGACTGGTGAAAAGGTTAGCCTTCGTCGGTTTACTGTTGTAGAAAAGGATGACGGCGATAGCTTTGGTGCATACTTACACCAAGGTGGTCAAATTGCTGCATTAGTTGTCTTAGAAGGTGCTGATGATGCCACTGCTAAAGACGTTGCAATGCACGTTGCAGCTATCAATCCTGAATTCATGACTCGTGATGATGTTTCTCAAGAACGTCTTGACCATGAACGTGCTATCTTCAAGGAAGAAACTTTAAACGAAGGAAAGCCTGAAAAGATCGTTGACAAGATTGTTGAAGGTCGTTTAAACAAGTTCCTTTCACAAATTTGTTTAGCAGATCAAGACTTTGTTAAGGATTCTGACCAAACTGTTGAACAATACGTTTCAAGCAAGAATGGTAAGTTGAAGTCCTTCATTCGTTACGAAGTCGGTGAAGGAATCGAAAAAAAGCAAGATGACTTTGCTCAAGAAGTTAAGGACCAAATGAACTAAGCGTTCGGTCAAAAGGAGGACGTACTCAATGTAGTGCGTCCTTTTTTAAAAATTAACTTACCAATTCAAGGAGGATATCATATGGCAGATATTAAATACAAGCGAGTAATTTTAAAGCTCAGTGGAGAAGCATTAGCTGGTGACAAGGGTTTTGGGATTAACCCTCCCGTTTTAAAGGATGTAGCTAAGGAATTAAAAGAAGTTCATGATTTGGGCGTTCAAATTGCTATTGTTGTTGGTGGCGGTAACATGTGGCGTGGTGTTACTGGTGCTGAATTGGGGATGGAACGTGCGCAAGCTGACTACATTGGAATGTTGGCAACCATTATGAATGCCTTGTCACTTCAAGATGCGCTTGAATCAATTGGTGTTCCTACACGGGTACAAACTTCAATTGAAATGCGCCAAATTGCTGAACCATATATTCGGCGGAAAGCTATTCGTCATTTAGAGAAAGATCGAATCGTTATTTTTGCTGGTGGAACAGGAAGTCCTTACTTTTCAACTGATACTACTGCCGCATTACGGGCAGCAGAAATCAACGCTGATGCCATTTTAATGGGTAAAAATGGGGTTGACGGTGTTTACTCAGCTGATCCAAATAAAGTTAAGGATGCTACTAAGTTTGATCATTTAACCCATATGGATATCATTGAAAAGAATTTACATGTAATGGATACTACTGCTAGTTCACTATCGATGGACAATCATATCCCATTGGTAGTCTTCAACTTGAACACATCAGGCAATATTATGAAAGTAGTAACTGGTCAAGAAGTTGGTACAACAATTGAAGGAGACTGAGAATATGGCTACAGGAAAAGAAATTTTAAATGATGCCAAACAAAAAATGGCAAAATCAGGTGATGCACTTCAACGAACACTTGCTGATATTCGTGCGGGTCAAGCCAACGCAAGTTTATTAAATTCTGTTAAAGTTGAGTACTACGGAGCACCAACTCCATTAAATCAAGTTGCGTCAATCACAATTCCAGAAGCACGGCAATTATTAATTACTCCTTATGATGAGAGCGTGCTTGAAGAAATTGAAAAAGCAATCTATGCATCTAACTTAGGATTAACTCCTCAAAACGATGGAAGTTCAATTCGCTTAATCATCCCACAATTAACCGAAGATCGGCGGAAAGAATTGGTAAAGGACGTTAAGGCTGAATTAGAAAAGGCAAAAGTTGCAGTTCGAAACGTTCGTCGTGAAGCGATGGATGACTTAAAGAAGGGTAACAAGAACGGCGACTTTAATGATGATGAATTCCATGATCTTGAAAAGAAAGTTCAAAACGAAACAGATGCTGGAATTAAGAACCTTGAAGATATTGCAAATGCAAAAGAAAAGGAATTAATGGAAGGCTAGTTTTCAGAAATAAAAAGGAGCTGTGACATAAGTTAGGTCACTTCCATAAAATACGAACAGCGCAGTACAACAATGGCCTTCAGCGTCCGGCAAAGTCGAACGCTGAAGGCCTATTGTTGCTTGCGGGGGCTCCCAGAGGCTAGCTTCGCGTTGAAAAACGAAGTCACGAGTGCCTTCTGTCTCGCTCTCTTTTATTTTGGCTAACATTGAATTGTTATGATAAAACTATGTAACAATTTCCTGTGGATTGACAAATTGAAATTTGCCTCTGGTATAATAAAAGCTATAATTAATTGGCAGACGTGAATTTTTAATAAATGTCTGTAATTAATCTTAAGTACATGATAAAAATGGAGGAACAATTAGTGTTTTCCAAAAGTAAACATGATGAAATAAATCAGCAACTTGATATGGAACGTATTCCTAACCATATTGCAATTATTATGGACGGTAATGGCAGGTGGGCGCAGAAACGGCACCTTCTACGAGTTGCTGGTCATAAGCAAGGAATGCAAACAGTAAAAAAGATTACAATTGCTGCCAGTGAATTAGGGGTAAAAGTCTTATCATTATATGCTTTTTCAACCGAAAACTGGAAACGTCCTTCTTCAGAGGTAAGTTATTTAATGCAGTTGCCTGTCCGCTTCTTCTCAACATTTGTTCCAGATCTTGTCAAACATAATGTTAAGGTGACAGTGATGGGAGATATTACGCAACTACCTGAAGCTACGCAAAAAGCTGTTAAAGATGCAATGGCTGATACAGCCCACTGTACAGGAATGATTCTCAACTTTGCTTTGAACTATGGGAGTCGAGATGAGATCACTCAAGCTGCTAAAAAGATTGCAGAAGACGTTCAAAATGGGAACTTGGCAATTGCAGATGTTGATGAAGCTTCCTTTGGTAAGTACTTGATGTCAGCACAGTTAGGTCAATTTGCGGACCCTGATCTGCTAATCAGGACAAGTGGCGAAGAGCGGATTAGTAACTTTATGCTGTGGCAAATTGCTTATAGTGAATTGGAGTTTGTTCCAGAACATTGGCCAGACTTTGATGAAGATTCATTGCGATCAGCAATAATTGCCTATCAAGGACGTCATCGGCGGTTCGGTGGGCTAAAAAATCAATAAATAATAAGGGGATTTTGTTTTGAAAACACGAATAACGACCGCGGTAATTGCACTTGCAATCTTTATACCGCTTATTATATATGGTCATTGGCCATTAACAATTGCAGCAGTTGCCTTAGGAATGGTTGCAATGTCAGAAGTATTGGTAATGAAAAAAATGTTTGTAATTTCGTTTGAAGCTTTGATCAGTTATCTGGGGGTTGCTTTATTAATATTGCCGGATAGCTGGCTTGACTTCTTACCCAGCGTTGCAACTCGATGGTTCGGATTCTATATTTTAGTTGTTTTACTTCTATTACATACGGTTATTCGAAAACAACGCTTTACTTTCGATGATGCTGGGGTTTTAACATTAGCAATGCTCTATATTGGAATGGGATTTCGCTACTTTATTGCTGCCCGGGCAATCAATTTTCAAACGCTATTATATGGAATGCTGATCGTTTGGATTACAGATAGTGGAGCATATTTGATTGGTCGAAAACTCGGTAAAAATAAACTTGCTCCTAAAATTAGTCCTAATAAAACTTGGGAAGGTTCAATTGGTGGTACATTAGCTGCTGTTATTATTTTGGCTATTTATTGCTACTTTATCCCTGTTGGCGCAGGTTGGGTAACAATGATATTCGTTACTTTGATTCTTTCAATCTTCGGTCAATTTGGCGACTTAATCGAATCATCATTAAAACGCTACTACGGTGTGAAGGATTCAGGAAAAATTCTTCCAGGCCATGGTGGAATTTTAGATCGGTTTGATAGTATGCTAATTGTTATGCCAATGCTTCATTTATTAGGGATCATTTAATCAAACGTAAGGAAGAGATTTTTTGATAATAACAATTATTACATTTATTATTGTTTTTGGAATCCTTGTCCTTGTTCATGAATATGGTCATTATTATTTTGCTAAACGAGCAGGAATTCTGGTTCGTGAATTTTCAATAGGAATGGGTCCAAAAATTTGGTGGAGACGAAAAAATGGTACTACCTATACTATTCGAATTTTGCCCCTCGGTGGTTATGTTCGTTTAGCTGGGGCTGATGATGAGGACCAAGATGAGTTAAAGCCAGGTACCCCTCTAACAATTCAACTAAATGATCAAGATAAAGTTATTAGCATTAATGCTAGTGATAAAACAACCTTATTTCAGGGGATTCCCCTTCAACTAGTTGCTTGTGATTTAGAAGATGGCTTATGGATAAAAGGATATGTCAATGGGGACGAAGATCAGCTAAAGGTATATAGTGTTGACCATGATGCAATGATTATTGAGCGAGACGGAACCGAGGTACAGATTGCTCCACGTGATGTGCAATTTTGTTCAGCAAGCCTGCCTGCACGGATGATGACCAATTTTGCTGGTCCGATGAATAATTTCATTTTGTCCTTAGTGGTATTTATCATTCTTGGCTTCACCTTAACGGGCGTACCAACTAATAGCAATCAGTTAGGGCAAGTGAATGCAGGTTCCGTAGCTGCCAAAGCGGGCTTAAAAGCAAACGATCGGATTGTTAAGGTTAACAACCAAAAAATAAATAATTGGACTGACCTTTCAATTAATATTTCAAATAAGCCTAATAAGACAGTGTCAGTAACGTATGAGCGTGGTAATAAAACTTATCATACTAAGCTAACACCAAAAGCGGTTGAGCGAGGTCATCAAAAAGTTGGCCAAATTGGAATTGTTGAAAAGCAAGAAAAGAGTTTAGCTGCGCGTCTGAAGTTTGGTTGGCAACAATTTATCCAAGCAGGAACATTAATCTTTAGTGTTCTTGGCCACATGGTTACTCATGGGTTTACCTTAAATGATCTTGGTGGACCGGTGGCAATTTATGCTGGGACATCACAAGCCACCTCATTGGGAATCAATGGAGTTTTAAATTTCTTAGCCCTCTTATCAATCAACTTAGGAATTGTTAACTTATTACCAATTCCAGCATTGGATGGCGGGAAATTGTTATTGAATGTTGTTGAAGCAATCATTCGACGACCAATTCCTGAAAAAGCTGAGGGAATTATCACAATGATTGGTTTCCTAATCTTACTAACACTTATGGTTCTAGTAACGTGGAACGATATTCAAAGATATTTTATTCGGTAATTAAAAAAACAAAGGAGTATATTTTTTAATGAAACAGTCAAAGGTATTAATTCCAACAAAAAAAGAGGCCCCAAGTGATGCGGAAGCCTTAAGTCATAAGATGATGATTCGTGCCGGATACATTTACCAAGTATCTGCGGGGGTATGGTCATATTTGCCATTAGCTTACCGGGTTATTCGCAAAGTAGAAAATATTATTCGTGATGAAATGGATAAGGCCGGAGCGGTTGAAATGCTTATGCCGGGACTTCTTCCAGCTGATTTGTGGAAGAAATCTGGTCGTTACGAAAGCTATGGTGATAATCTTTTCAAACTTAAAGATCGTCGTGACCGTGACTTTATTTTGGGCCCAACTCATGAAGAAACCTTTACTGAAGTATTGCGTGATAGTATTAAGTCGTACAAGAAGCTTCCATTAGTAGTTTATCAATTACAAGATAAGTTTCGTGATGAAGATCGTCCTCGGTACGGTATTCTACGTGGAAAAGAATTTGAAATGCTTGACGGTTACTCTTTCTCAGCAGATCAAGAAGGATTAGACGAAGCCTACAATAATCAAGCAAAGGCTTACCGGAACATTTTTGATCGGATTGGCTTAAACTATAAAATTATTCTCGCTGATTCGGGAACTATGGGTGGTAAGAACTCACAAGAATTCTCTGCACCTGCTGAAGTAGGAGAAGACATAATCGCTTATACTGATGGAGATTACGCTGCCAATATTGAGAAGGCTGAAAGTAAATTTACTGGTGTGCAACAAACAGCAGCTCCTGCACCAATCGAGAAGAAGGCTACTCCGGGTGCTCATACAGTGGATGAAGCTGCAGAAAGTTTAGATCTTGATCCTAATCAAGTTATTAAATCGATGCTTTACATTGCTAAAATGAGTGAAGATGAATATCAACCAGTCTTAGTATTAATGCGTGGCGACGATGAAGTTAATGAAGCAAAGGTAACAAATGCTCTTGATTGTGAAGAACTAGAATTAGCTACAGAAGAAGATGCCGAAAAGTACCTCAATGCTCATCCAGGATCACTTGGACCTGTAGGAGTAGGCGAAGAAGTAAAAATTCTTGCTGATAATTATGTTAAGGTCTTAGTTAATATGGCATGTGGTGCCAATGAAGATGATTACCACTATGTTAATGCTAATATTGATCGCGACTTCCGCGTTGATCAGTTTGGTGACTTCCGGAATGTTAAAGAAGGAGAAATTGCTCCTGATGGTCAACCGCTTAAATTTACTCCCGGAATTGAAATTGGTCATATCTTTAAGTTAGGTACTCATTACTCAAGCAAACTTGGTGCCCAAGTTCTTGATAGCAATGGTCGGTTGACAGACGTAATCATGGGAAGCTACGGTATTGGTGTAACCCGTCTATTGTCCGCCGTTGCTGAACAAAATGCTGATGAAAATGGTCTTGTCTGGCCTGATAGTATTGCTCCATTTGATGTTCACGTAATTCCGGTTAATGCGAAGAAAGAAGATCAAATGGCAATGGCTGATAAGATCGATCAACAATTAACTGAAGCTGGTTATGAGGTATTAGTAGATGACCGGAAAGAACGAGCAGGGGTTAAATTTGCTGATTCAGACTTGATTGGTATTCCAATTCGGGTTACTGTTGGTAAGAAATCTCAAGATGGTATTGTTGAAATTAAGATCCGTAAAACTGGTGAAACTGTTGAAGTTAAACAGGAAGAACTAGTAAATACGGTGGGAATTTTACTAAAGCAATTGAACGAAGAAAAAAAACAAATAATTTAAACTAATGTGGCTGCGATGTTAAGATAAGTAACGTTACTCGCACCACATTTTTAAGTAGGAGGATTAGAACGTGGGATTAAGTCGCCAAGAATTATTTGGAAAACTATTAGAACAAATTCACTTTCCGGAAAAAGACAATTCTGCATTCAGAAATGCCGCAGTTCAATCAGTTGTTGTTCATAAAAAGTCTCGGCAATGGGAATTTCACTTAATCTTTAATAAGGCTTTACCGTATGACCTATTTACGCAATTCAACCAGAGTTTACAGATAGGGTTCAAAGATATTGCTAAAGTTAGTTTAAAGATTAGTACTCCCATGACAGAACTTGATGAATCACAGATAGCTAATTATTGGCAGTTCGTCATTAATAAGGCAATTAGTGATACACCAATGCTCCAACAAGCTTGCTTACAAACGGCTCCTGAGGTTAAGGATGGGCGTGTGACACTGGTTGTCGAAAATGAGGTAATTAAAGACTTACTAGCACAGAAAGCATTAGATAAGATTGAAAAATCATACCAAGAGCTAGGATTTCCTAAATTTAGGATTCACCCGTTTGTTGACCAGTCAGCCTCGCAAGCAAAAATTGAAGAATTAAAGGCTAAACACGAGAAGGCCAATGCTGCACTTGCTGCCAAGGCGGCTGCCCGGATCAAGAAAAGTGAGGCCGCAAAGAAGACAGCAAAGAAAAGTGCACCAGTCGCCCCTGCTGATGGTCCAGTCCAACTTGGCCGGATGATTGATAGTAAGCAGAATGTTATTCAAATGAAAGACATTGAGGGTGAAGAACGGTCCGTAGTTGTTGAAGGATATGTATTTAATGCAGAAATTCGCGAACTACGCTCAGGTCGTCAGTTATTAACGTTTGAAATTACGGACTATACTTCTTCTTTTGCTGTCAAGAAATTCTCACGTAACAGCGATGAAGAAGCACAATTTGCCAATATCAAAGCAGGAATGTGGTTGAAAGTTCGCGGGCCTGTACAGGAAGATACCTGGATGCGAGACTTGGTAATCACGGCTTATGATGTTAATGAAGTAACTCATACAGCGCGTCAAGATAAAGCTCCTCAAGATGATAAACGAGTTGAACTTCATACGCATACAACGATGAGTCAGATGGATGCCACTAATTCGATTACTGAACTTGCAACTCGTGCTCATAAATGGGGACATCCAGCAATTGCGGTAACCGATCATGGGAATGTCCAGGCTTTTCCGGAAGCATTTAGCATGGCCCAAAAAACGGGCATTAAAATGCTATATGGAATGGAAGCTAATGTTGTTGATGATGGAATTCCATTGGTATATAACGAGAATCATGAAGAACTCGCTCATCAGACCTATGTCATTTTTGACGTGGAAACGACAGGGTTATCGGCAATTTATGATAAGGTAATTGAATTATCTGCAGTTAAAATGCAAGATGGAAATGTCTTAGAACGTTTTGATGAATTTATCGATCCTGGTTTCCCGTTGTCAGAACAAACAACTAATTTAACTAGTATCACCACTGAAATGGTGCAGGGTTCAAAAACTGAAGAAGAAGTTTTTCAGATGTTCAAGGACTTTTGTAAGGGCTGTATTATTGCTGGTCATAACGTTTCATTTGATATGGGCTTTATGAATACTGGCTATGAACGTCACCAAATGGGAAAAATCGCGGAACCAGTAATCGATACATTACCACTGGCGCGATTCTTATATCCTGATATGCGAGGATACCGATTAAACACGCTTAGTAAAAAATTTAAGGTAGCGTTGGAACATCACCACCGTGCTAACTATGATTCGGAAGCTACAGGACACTTGCTTTATAAGTTCTTGAAAGATGCTGAAGCCCGTTATGATGTGAAGTATGTGGATGATTTAAACAAGCATATGGAAGAAAATAATGCTTACCGTCATGCTCGGCCTTTTCATGTAACGATTTTTGCGCAGACCCAGGCTGGCTTGAAAAACTTATTTAAGTTAGTATCGCTATCAAACGTTGAATATTTCTACCGGGTACCGCGAATTCCGCGAACAGTGCTGACGAAATATCGTGAAGGACTGCTTTTGGGAACTGCTTGTTCATCGGGAGAAGTATTTACCGCAATGATGGAGAAGGGTTACGATCAAGCACTAGAAAAGGCTCGCTACTATGATTTTATTGAAGTTCAGCCCAAGCCAAACTATGCACCGTTGCTTGAACAACACGTGATTGCAGATGAAGGTCACCTCGAAGATATCCTCAAAAATATGGTCAAACTGGGGGATGAATTGGAAAAAACAGTGGTTGCCACTGGAGATGTCCATTACCTTGATCCACATGATGGAATTTACCGTAAGATCCTGATTAACTCGCAAGGTGGCGCAAACCCGTTAAATCGAACTGAGCGTCCAGAAGTTCACTTTAGAACGACTGATGAAATGCTAAATGAATTTGCTTTTCTCGGTGAAGAAAAAGCCCACGAATTAGTTGTGGAAAATAGTAATAAGATTGCAGCTGAGATTGATGACAATATTCGGCCAGTAAAAGATAAACTTTATCCACCGCATATGAAGGGAGCCGAACAGGAAATCCAAGACCGGACATGGAATACTGCGAGAAAATGGTATGGTGATCCTTTGCCACAACTAGTTCAGGACCGGATTGAATTAGAGTTGAACAGTATTGTTAAGAACGGTTTCTCTGTTCACTATTTAATTGCCCAACGACTAGTAGCTAAGTCCAATAAAGATGGATACTTAGTAGGTTCGCGGGGATCTGTTGGTTCAAGTGTGGTGGCAACGCTTTCGGGAATTACAGAAGTTAACCCGTTGCCACCACATTACCGTTGTCCAAATTGTCAATTTACCCACTTCTATACACAAGGGGAATATAGTTCAGGTTTCGATTTGCCAGATAAAAAATGTCCAAAGTGTGGCACTCTTATGGTAAAAGACGGTCATGATATTCCATTCCAAACCTTCCTTGGATTTAAGGGTAATAAGGTGCCAGATATTGATTTAAACTTCTCTGGTGACTACCAGCCAATTGCCCATAACTATATGAAAGTCTTATTCGGTGAAAAAAATGTATTCCGTGCCGGGACGATTGGTACGGTTGCCGACAAGACGGCGTATGGATATGTGAAGGCTTACGAACGAGATACAGAAAAGGAATTTAGAAAGGCAGAGGAGGATCGCTTAGCAAAAGGAGCTACTGGTGTTAAGCGAACTACTGGTCAGCACCCAGCGGGGATTATTATTGTTCCTGATGACATGGATATTTATGACTTTACACCTGTTCAGTATCCTGCTGATGATCAAACAGCTGCCTGGGAAACAACCCACTTTGATTTCCACTCGATTCACGATAATATTCTTAAAATGGATATTTTAGGGCATGATGATCCAACGATGATTCGTGCCTTGCAAGATTTATCAGGAATTGATCCTCAATCGATTCCAATGGATGATCCAGGGGTGATGGCCTTATTCTCTAGTCCTAAGGTATTGGGTGTAACTGAAGAACAAATTCAAAGTAAAACTGGTACACTAGGATTGCCGGAATTCGGGACGCGATTTGTCCGAGGGATGCTGGAGGATACTCATCCGAAAAACTACTCGCAATTACTACAAATTTCTGGTCTTTCACATGGGACTGGTGTGTGGCTAGATAATGCCCAGGAACTAATCAAACAGGGAATTGCCACTATCGCTAATGTGATTGGTTGTCGTGATAACATCATGACCGACTTAATCCACTATGGAATGGACTCAGAAATTTCTTTCCAAATTATGGAACACGTACGGAAGGGTCGCGGAATTCCAGACGAGTGGCAAGAAAAGATGCATGAAGCTAATGTTCCACAATGGTATATGGACTCATGTTTGAAGATCAAGTACATGTTCCCTCGGGCGCACGCGGCTGCTTATGTCTTGATGGCCCTGCGAATTGCTTACTTTAAGGTTTACTTCCCGTTAGTTTATTATTGTGCATTCTTCTCCGTGCGAGCAGATGACTTTGATGTAGTAGCGATGTCTCACGGTAAAGATGCGGTTAAGCAACGGATGAAAGAAATCAATGATAAGGGAAATGATGCCAGTGCAAAAGAGAAGAATCTCTTAACAATTCTTGAACTAGCTAATGAGATGCTGGAACGGGGATTTAAATTTAAGATGGTTGATATTGAAAAATCAGATGCCTCCGATTGGTTGATTGATGGTGATTCATTAATTGCACCATTCCGGGCAGTTCCTGGATTAGGACTAAACGTTGCTAAGCAAATTGTTGCCGCACGTGAAGAACGGCCATTCCTTTCTAAAGAAGATTTGGCAGAGCGCGGAAAGGTTTCGCAGACACTGATTGATTTCTTGACAGATAATCATGTATTAGATAAGCTGCCTGACGAAAATCAACTTAGCTTGTTTTAAGGAATAGTAATGAAAACATGCTTCATTGCTTGCCAGTAGCGATGGTACATGCTACAATAGATTATGGTAAATAACTCGTGGGAGTGAGCAGAGATGCTCGCTCTTTTTATTGCAAATAATGGAGGTGACACGTTTGAGCAGTGTTGTAGAAACTGTAACAGATCTTGTAACGCCGATTTTACAGGACCATGATTTTTACTTATATGACTTAGAGTTTGTAAAAGAAGGTAAAAGCTGGTACCTCCGCGTTTATATTGATAAAGACGGTGGGATTGCGCTAGAAGATTGCGCACTTGTCAGTGATGAATTAAGTGAAGCATTAGATAATGTTGAACCTGATCCAATTCCACAGGCTTACTTTTTAGAAGTTTCCTCACCAGGTGCTGAACGCCCACTGAAGAAAGAGGAAGATTATCAACGAGCAATTGACCATTATATTCACATCTCTCTTTACCAACAGATTAATGGTCAAAAGGTCTATGAGGGTACATTAACGCAATTATCTGATAAAGAAATTACGTTGGATTATTTAGATAAGACTCGTCATCGGCAAATTACGATTAATCGTCAGAAAATTGCCCAGGCCCGATTAGCGATTAAATTCTAGTATTAAAGGAGTGTCGAAAGGTGAGTAAGCCAAAAATTAACACTGAGATGATTGGCGCCCTTGATTATCTTGAAAAAGAAAAGGGTATCAAGAAAGAGATTGTTATTGAAGCGTTAGAACAAGCACTTGAATCAGCATACAAGCAAAATTACGGTGATAAGAATGTTGAAGTAGAATTCAATTCATTGACTGGTAATATTAAAGTCTACGCTGTAAAAACAATTACTGATGATGAAGAAGCAGTCGAAGCAGATAGCAACGAATTCATGAGTTTAGCTGATGCGCGGAAGCTCCCTCATGGTCAAGGCTATGAGATTGGTGATGAAATTCGCGAAGAAGTTACCCCTCGTGACTTTGGCCGGATTGCTGCCCAAACTGCTAAACAAGTGGTAATGCAACGTCTCCGTGAAGAAGAACGGAAAATCATTTACGACAAGTACAAGACTTATGAAAACGAGATTATCACTGGTGAAGTTTCACGAGAAGATAAGCGTTTCACATACGTTGATTTAGGGGATGGTGTAGAAGGTGCCATGGGCTTTAGAGATAAGATGCCTAATGAGCACTACCATGTCCATGATCGGATTCAAGTATACGTAACGAAAGTAAATGATGATCGTCGGGGACCACAAATCTTTGTTAGCCGGACTGCTCCAGAACTTTTGAAGCGATTATTTGAACGGGAAGTACCAGAAATCAAGGATGGGACTGTCTTAATCGAAAATATTGCTCGTGAAGCAGGTGATCGTGCTAAGGTTGCGGTATACTCAAATGATCCTAATGTTGATCCAGTTGGGACTTGCGTTGGTCCACGAGGTTCTCGTGTCCAAGCAATCGTTAATGAACTTGATGGCGAGAATATGGATATTGTGGAGTATGTTAAGGATCCCGCTAAGTTTATCGCTAATGCTTTGAACCCAGCAGAAGTCCTTGATGTAATCTTTAACGAAGAGAAGGCAGCAAGCAAAACTGAGGATAGCGAAGGGGAAGAAACGACTGAAGGACAAACAGAACGTTCATGCACTGTCGTTGTTCCTGATAGCCAATTATCCTTAGCCATCGGTAAGCGGGGACAAAATGCTCGTCTCGCTGCTCGTTTGACTAAGTACAAGATTGATATCAAGTCTGAATCTGAAATGGCGGAAAATGATCAAGAATCTGAAGAAGTAGCTGATTCAGAAGAAAATATTGACAATAACGAAGAATAACTAAAAATTAAGCAGCGGGGTGAAAATAATGAAAAAGAGAAAAATACCGATGCGTAAAGACATTGTTACCGGTGAAATGATGCCCAAACGGCAATTAATTCGGGTAGTTAAGAATAAGAAAAATGAAGTATCCTTAGACCCAACCGGTAAGAAGCCTGGTCGTGGAGCATATGTTGCAGTAGATGTGGATATTGCAAAGCGCGCCAAGAAAGAAAAAACTTTTGAAAAAGCTTTTCACGTTCAACTTGATGAATCATTTTATGATGAATTAATCAAGTATGCAGACCACCTACAGGCACGACAAGAGTTATTTGGTAATGATCAAAAATAAAGAACAGGTCTTAAACCTCCTTGGAATCGCTCGGCGCGCCCGGCAACTTCAAAGTGGGGAAGAGATTGTCTTAAAAAATATTCAAACTAAGAAGGCAAAGTTTGTGTTCCTAGCTTCAGATGCTGGAAAGGCTAGTGCAAAAAAGATTACTGATAAATGTAAGTTTTATGGCATTCCTTTTTCAACAGATTTTACTAGAGAACAGCTTAGCCAGGCAACAGGGCAAGCACGAACAGTTTTTTGTGTAATGCAATCAGGTTTTGCAAGAAAGTTTGAGGAACTACTAACTATGAGATAAGGAGTGTGAGCATATGGCCAAAGAACGAATTTATGAATTAGCTAAGGAATTAAAAATGCCTAGCAAAGACTTAGTTAATATGGCCAATCGGCAAGGAATGGGAGTTAAAAGTCACATGTCTTCTGTTACCCCAGATCAAGCGCAACAATTACGTCAACTTGCAAAGGGTGGACAAAAAACAACTAATAATCAACACCAACCAGTAAAGAAAAATGATGGTCACAATAAGCAAAATAACCATCAAGCACAAAATCATAATCAACACCATGATCATGATAAAACTCAAAATGAGCGTCCACAAAAGAAAAACAATAGCCGGCCAAACAATGGAACAAAAGAAAATAATCAACACCAAAACAACGGTGGTCGGTTTGGCGGCAGCTTGAATAACGATCAAGGCCGTAATGGAAAACGCTTTAATAAGAAAAATAAGAAGAACAAGAAACACAATAAGAACAAGCGGTTACGTGAGGTAGCTCATAAGCAACCAACACAACGAAAAGATAAGCCGCTTCCAGAAGTATTAGAATATACTGATGGGATGAATGCCCAAGACTTAGGAAAGATCCTACACCGTTCACCAGCAGAAATCGTTAAAAAGTTATTTATGCTTGGTGTAGTGATCAACCAAAATCAGTCACTTGATAAGGATACAATTGAATTATTAGCAACTGATTACGGTATTGAGGCTAAGGAAAAAGTTCAAGTTGATGTTTCAGACATTGATAAGATGTTTGAAGATGAACAAAATAATACTGAACATCAAGTAATGCGGCCAGCTGTTGTTACCGTTATGGGACACGTTGACCATGGTAAGACAACCTTGCTTGATAAGTTACGGCACTCTCATGTTACTGAACATGAAGCGGGGGGGATCACCCAGGAAATTGGTGCTTACCAAGTTCACTATAACGATCAATTAATTACGTTCCTTGATACGCCAGGACACGCTGCCTTTACTGAAATGCGTGCACGAGGAGCTAATATTACTGATATCACGGTCCTCGTTGTTGCAGCTGATGATGGAGTTATGCCACAGACAGTTGAAGCTATTCACCACGCGCAAGCTGCCCAGACACCAATCATTGTTGCAGTGAACAAGATTGATAAGCCAGGTGCAAATCCAGATCGTGTAACTGAAGAATTAGCAAAGTATAACTTGATTCCTGAAGACTGGGGTGGAGATACGATTTTTGTTAAGATTTCTGCTAAATTTGGCAAGAATCTTGATGAATTGCTTGATATGATTCTACTCCAAGCTGAAATGCTGGAATTGAAGGCTAATCCAGATCAAAATGCGGCTGGATCAGTTGTTGAAGCCCGTCTTGATCAAGGTCGGGGATCAGTTGCTACTGTTTTAGTTCAACAAGGTACTCTTCATGTTGGGGACCCAATTGTTGTTGGTAACACATTTGGTCGTGTGCGGACAATGACAAATGAAAATGGTCGTCGGATTAAAGAAGCTACCCCATCTACTCCTGTTGAGATTACTGGGCTAAATGAAGTACCAGAAGCTGGGGACCGGTTCGTTGTCTTTGATGATGAAAAGACTGCCCGTGCAGCAGGTGAAGAACGGGCTAAACGTGCCATGGATAAGGAACGTCAAAAGACTTCTCACGTTACATTAGACAACCTTTTTGCTACTATGAAGAAGGGGCAAATGAAGACCTTACCAATTATCATTAAAGCCGATGTTCAAGGATCAGTTGAAGCTTTAAGTCAAAGTCTTCAAAAGATTAGAGTTGACGGTGTTCGTGTTGATATTATTCATCAAGCCGTTGGTGCTATTAATCAAAGTGATGTTACCTTAGCTGAAGCATCTAATGCGGTTATCATTGGCTTTAATGTCCGTCCAACTGCCGTAGCTAAGACATTGGCTGATTCTAATAGTATTGATATCCGTCTTCACCGTGTCATTTACGATGCAATTGAAGAAGTTGAAGATGCGATGAAAGGGATGCTTGAACCGGTATACAAGGAAGAAACAATTGGTCAAGTAGAAGTTCGTCAAATCTATAAGGCATCAAAGGTTGGTACAATTGCCGGGGGAATGGTTACATCCGGTAAGATCACTCGTGATGCAAAGGTTCGCTTAGTTCGTGATGGCGTTGTTATTTACGAAGGTGAATTAGGTAGTCTTAAGCGCTTCAAAGATGATGTCAAAGAAGTTAAGCAGGGTTACGAATGTGGTTTGACAATCGAAAACTACAATGACATTAAGGAAATGGATGTTATTGAAGCCTACAAGATGAAAGAAGTTCCAGTTAAGTAAAAGCTGAGGAGAGATAAAGATGCCAAGTAAACAATATCGAGTAGATCGTTTAGCTCAAGAAATTCAAAAAGATGTTGATGAAATCTTGTTAAAACGTGTTCGTGATCCACGTGTACAAAACGTTACAATTACAGGTGTGGATGTTACTGGTGATCTCCAGCAAGCAACTATCTATTATAGTATCTTGTCAGATCTTGCTTCTGATGCCGAAAAGGCACAGGCTGGATTAGATAAGGCGACTGGGTTAATTCGTAGTGAATTAGGCGCACGTCTTAATATTTTTAAGACTCCAGAAATAAAATTTGTAAGAGACCCATCAGTTGCTTACGGTAGTCGAATTGATCAACTCATTAACGACTTACACAAAAAAGAAAAATAATTAGCAAAAAGGGAGTGAGACAGAAGCTACTTGTGAGTTCGTTTTTCGACGCAAAGCTAGCCTCTGTGAGCCCCCGCAAGCAACAATAGGCCTCCAACGTTCGGTTTTCCGAGCGATGGAGGCCATTGTTGTAGTGCGTTATTTGTCTTTTGTGAAAGTAACTTGACTTATATCACAGCCCCTTGGAGGAATAACGATGGATGGAATAATACCCTTATATAAAGAACGTGGGATGACTAGTTTTGCCTGTGTTAGTCGACTACGACAAATTTTAAAAACTAAAAAGATTGGTCATTCAGGGACGCTTGACCCAGGTGTAGCAGGCGTTTTACCAATTTGTGTTGGAAATGCTACCAAAGTTGTTGACTATTTGATGCAATCAGGAAAACAATATCAAGGTGAGCTTTTAATTGGGTTTGCGACTACTACCCAAGACCTTGATGGAGACAAAATTGAAGAAAAAGTAGTTACAGATGAAATTCCCACTAGTGAAATATTAGCAGCTATGAATTCATTAACGGGGACAATAATACAAATCCCACCGATGTATTCGGCTGTAAAAGTAAATGGAAAAAAGCTTTATGAATATGCAAGAGCTGGTGAAACTGTTGAACGGCCCAAACGACAAGTAACTATTAGTAAATTTGAATTACTGAGCTCAAAGTATGATGAGAAAAATAAACAACAACGAATCCGCTTTAATGTTGAATGTAGTAAGGGTACTTACATTCGGACACTTGTTGTTGACCTTGCCCATAAATTAGGGTATCCAGGAGTAATGAGTTTGTTAACGCGGTTGAAGAGCGGAGGCTTTACTCTTGATCAGACTTTAAGTTTAGACGACGTTCGCGATGCTGTTGCAACCCAAACTCTCCAGCAATACTTGTATCCTTTAGATTATGCTTTAAAAGACTATCCACAATTAACGATTCAAGTAGCTCAATGGAAAAAGGTTCAAAATGGGGGATGGTTTTCTCCAAGTGAACTTAATACTAGCGAGAAGGAAATTGTGTTATCATTTGATGGACAAGTAAAAGCACTGTATCATTTTGATCCGAAAAATAAAATGTATAAGCCAACTAAAATGTTTGCAGTTAATTGAGGAGTGTAGGAGTTGCAAGTTATAAAAATTCACCATCCTTTGGAAAAAAGACTAATTCCTGCGGGACCAATTGTACTTGCAATGGGTTTCTTTGATGGTGTTCATCGGGGACATCAGGCAGTAATCAAACGTGCCCGTGAAATTGCCCGTGAAAAAGGATTGCCATTAGTAGTTTTGACGTATGATCATGCTCCAGGAATTGTTTATCGTCAATATAAGGGCGGCTTTAAATATCTATCAACGGTCGATAGGAAGCTTGAGTTATTAAATGACCTTGATGTCGATCGGGTTTATTTAATAAGCTTTACCTCGTCTTTTTCAAGTCTTTCTCCTCAGCAATTTGTTGATGAGTATTTGGTAGGTTTTCATGCTCAAACGGTCGTAGCAGGTTTTGATCATACTTATGGAAAAGAAGATATTGCATCAATGAAGTTGCTTCCTAAGTATGCAGCGGGACGGTTTGAAGTTGTAACTGTGCCCAAATTTACTGAGGATGGAAGTCAAGAAAAGGTCGGTTCGCGAGAAATTCGGAAATTAATTGATGCTGGTAATGTAGAAGCAGCCAACCAAGCACTAGGGTATCCTTATCAAACAACTGGCTTAGTAGTTCATGGCTTAGCTCGTGGACGAACACTTGGTTTTCCTACAATCAATGTTGAGCATCCAGAAGAGGAGCGAATTCCTGGGATTGGGGTCTATGCTGTCAAAGTTAAGCTCGGTAAGAAGTGGTATGACGGCATGGCAAGTGTTGGCCATAACATAACATTTGGCGATGCTAATCAATTAACGGTTGAGATTAATCTATTTGATTTTCAACAAATGGTGTATGGTGAAGAAGTAGTTGTGCGCTGGTATCAGTACCTTCGTGGCGAAGAAAAGTTCACGGGAGCGGATGCATTAGTAGCACAGATGAAGCAAGATGAACAAAACGCCCGTTGTATTTTAGAAAAATATAAATAAAAGAGGTTTAGATTGATCTTTCGTGGCAATTTCGCCACCAAGATTCATCAAACCTCTTTTTTAATGCCGACTTCCCCGATGACTGGTAGTCTGGTTAATTTTATGAATATTTCGTTCAAATTTGAATCCGCCATCAGTCACTAATTTGAAATGCCGCATTTTCCCGTTAAAAGGCTGGCCGTTTAAGCGTACTGTTGTCCAGTTACGCATAATTTCGGTCATGGAAGCAAGTGCCTTAAGTTGATTAGGATTGTTCTCCTTAATTGCTTCGTCTTTAATATCTGACTGCAAGCGATAGATTAGGTTGTTATGGTATTCTAATAGTTCATTCGTTAGGGGCGCATTGCGGTATTTATTAAATAACTTCTGAATTAATAACATTGCTTCTTGAGTATTCTGAGGTTGAATATAGCGATGTTCTTTATGTTTCATGGATAAAGCTCCTTTTAAAAATATTTGACGTTTCTTGACTTTTAGGGGAGTAATTGGTATATTATACAGTGTGTTTAGCACTTGACCCTAATGAGTGCTAAAAGGGGAAGTGATATACGATGCTAACACAACGACAGAAAAAGATTCTGCAAGCGATTGTACGTCAATACACATCAACTGGTCAACCGGTTGGATCAAAACATTTAGTAGAAAAGTTGCCTTTTAAGGTCAGTTCAGCAACTGTCCGTAATGAGATGGCGGTTTTAGAGGACAATGATTTGATCTTAAAAGAGCACTCTTCATCAGGCCGGATTCCATCGAAACGAGGTTACCGTTATTATGTTGATAATTTGCTTGATCCACAAGCAGTTACTGATAATGACCTGGTAGTAATTCAAAACTCACTTGGAACCGGTTTTCAAAAGATTGACGAGATTATTTCACATTCAGCAGATATCTTATCAAACTTAACTTCATATACTGCTTTTACATTAAAGCCTGAGCAAGAAAGTGTTCGTTTGAGTGGCTTTCGCGTTGTACCACTGGGGAATCATAAGGTTATTGCGATCTTGGTTACCGATAGCGGTGAGGTTGAAAATCAGTCATTCACTTTGCCGCCGGACATTGACACAGATGCAATGCAGGCAGTAATTAGAATGATTAATGATCAATTAGTTGGTTTACCGCTATCAGAAGTGGTAAAACGACTAAAAGATGATATCCCACTCCAGATTCTGCATTATATGCATAGTCCCGATGGTTTCCTTGACATTTTTGATAATGTCTTATCTCAAGCAGCACGGGAGCGGTTTTTCGTTGGTGGTCGATTGAACTTACTGGATTTTGCAAGTACTCATGATCCTCACGCAATCCAATCACTGTATGGCTTGTTAGATAAGAACGACAACTTATCGAATATCTTGGATTCGACACTTACCTCAGATAATGGAGTTAATGTTAAAATCGGTCAAGAAATCTCTAAGAATAAGCTTCTTGATGACTATAGCTTGATTACTGCAAGTTATAATGTTGAACAATATGGACGAGGAATTATTGCAGTTTTTGGTCCAACAAGGATGCCTTATTCACGGACGATTGGAATTGTAAATGCCTTTCGCCAAGAATTAGCAAAACGGCTATTAGATTTCTACCGTCACTATTATGATTCATAGGAGGCGAGTTAATTGGCCAAGGAAAAACAAGAAGAACAACAAAAACAAACTGCGCCTGAAAATGAAAAGGCACCTAAAAAAGATATAAAAAAAGAGGCTTCAGATAAGAAAGATGATCAAACTTCTAAATTAAAAGAAGAGATCGCTGACTTAAAGAAGCAGCTCGCTGATAAAGATGACAAATATTTACGAGCAGAAGCAGAAATTCAAAATATGACTAATCGTTTTAATAAAGAACGGGCTCAAATCCTTAAATATGATGGTCAGGATTTAGCAAAGTCAATTTTACCAGTGCTTGATAACCTTAAACGGGCATTAGCAATTGAAGTTGTAGACGATAATGGCAAGCAACTTAAAAAGGGCATTCAAATGGTCCATGATCACCTTGTAAAGGCATTAAATGATCATGGCATCACTGAAATCAAATCTGATGGTGAAACATTTGATCCTACTCTTCACCAAGCAGTTCAAACTGTTCCGGTCGAAGAAGGTCAGAAGCCTGAAACTGTTGTTAATGTTCTTCAAGCAGGATATCAACTCAAAGACCGGGTATTACGCCCAGCAATGGTTGTTGTAGCTCAATAAATTTGTGAGAGAAGGAAATAAATTATGGCAAGTAATAAGATTATTGGTATTGATTTAGGTACTACTAACTCTGCGGTTGCTGTTATGGAAGGTAATGAACCTAAGATTATCACCAACCCAGAAGGAAGTCGGACAACACCATCTGTTGTTTCATTTAAGAATGGTGAAACTCAAGTTGGAGAAGTAGCAAAGCGTCAGGCAATTACTAATCCTAACACTATTTCATCAATCAAGAGTCACATGGGTGAGGCAGGATACACTGTTGAAGTTGATGGTAAGAAATATACTCCACAAGAAATTTCAGCAATGATTTTGCAATACCTTAAGAAATATGCTGAAGATTACATTGGTGATACTGTTACTCAAGCAGTTATCACTGTTCCTGCATACTTCAACGATGCTCAACGTCAAGCTACTAAGGATGCCGGTAAAATTGCGGGCCTTGATGTTAAGCGGATTATTAACGAACCTACTGCTTCATCATTAGCATACGGTCTTGATAAGAAGGACAAAGATGAAAAGATCCTTGTTTATGACCTTGGTGGTGGTACATTCGATGTTTCCATCCTTGAATTAGGTGACGGTGTCTTCCAAGTTCTCTCTACTAATGGTGATACTCATTTAGGTGGGGATGACTTTGACCAAAAGATTATGGATTGGTTAATCGATGGCTTTAAGGAAGAACACGGTGTTGATCTTTCTCAAGACAAGATGGCTCTTCAACGTTTGAAGGATGCTGCTGAAAAGGCTAAGAAAGACTTGTCAGGTGTTCAAGAAGCGCAAATCAGCTTACCATTTATTTCAGCTGGTGAAAACGGCCCATTGCACTTGGAAAAGACATTAAGTCGGGCACAATTTAACCAATTAACTAATGACTTAGTTGAACGGACAAAGCAACCGGTATTGAATGCTTTGAAAGATGCTGATCTTACTTTCGATGACATTGATGAGGTTATCTTAAATGGTGGATCTACTCGTATTCCTGCCGTTCAAGAAATGGTTAAGGAATTAACTGGTAAGGAACCTAACCACTCAATTAATCCTGACGAAGCCGTTGCTCTTGGTGCAGCTATTCAAGGTGGGGTTCTTACTGGTGATGTTAAGGATGTCGTATTGCTTGATGTTACTCCACTTTCACTTGGTATTGAAACTATGGGTGGTGTCTTCACTAAGTTGATTGACCGTAACACAACTATTCCTACTTCAAAGAGCCAAATCTTCTCAACTGCTGCTGATAACCAACCAGCTGTTGACATTCACGTTCTTCAAGGTGAACGTCCAATGGCAGCAGATAATAAGACTTTGGGTAACTTCCAACTAACTGATATTCCTGCTGCTCCTCGTGGTGTTCCTCAAATCAAAGTTACATTTGATATCGATAAGAACGGTATTGTTAATGTTTCTGCTGAAGATCAAGGAACTCACAAGAAGCAAAACATCACTATCAAGTCTAACTCAGGCTTAAGTGATGAAGAAATTGAACGGATGAAGAAGGATGCTGAAGAGCATGCTGAAGCCGACAAGAAGAAGAAGGAAGAAGTTGACTTAAAGAATGAAGTTGACCAAGAACTCTTCCAAGTTGATAAGACTTTGAAGGAAGTTAAGGGTAAAGTTCCTGAAGATGATATCAAGAAGGCTGAAAGTGCTCGTGACGAATTAAAGAAGGCTAAAGAAAGCGGCAACCTTGATGAAATGAAAGCTAAGAAGGATGCTTTGAACAAAGTTATTCAAGACCTTAGCGTAAAGCTTTACCAACAAGCTCAAGGTGCACAAGGTGGCGCTGCTAATGGTCAACCTGGTGATAACCAACAAAATGGTAATGACAACGGTAATGATGACAATACTGTTGATGGTGATTTTAAGGACGTTACACCAGACGACAAGAAATAGCCTGCGGTAAACAGTCTTAAAATGTTAGTGTAAAAGCCAAAGGCCAGAAAAAAGGACTTTGGCTTTTACTTTCGTTTGCTGGCTGTGGTATAACTAAACAAGCAATAAAGTAATGAGGTATTTATTATATGGCAGAACAAGATTATTATGACATTTTAGGTGTCTCTAAGGATGCATCCGAAAAAGACATCAAGCGTGCATATCGTCGGCTTGCGGCAAAATACCACCCAGATGTTAACCACGAGCCTGGTGCAGAAGAAAAGTTTAAGAAGATTAATGAAGCATATGAGACATTAAGTGATAGTCAAAAACGTGCTCAATATGATCAATTTGGTTCAGCTGGCCCACAAGATGCTGGCGGTCAAGGCTTTGGCCGCTTTGGCGGCTTTGGTGGTGGTCAAGCTTATTCTAACTTTGGCGGCGGCTTTGACGACATCTTTAGTCAATTCTTTGGTGGCGGCGGTCGTACTCGTCGGGACCCAACAGCCCCGCGTCAAGGACGTGATTTACAATATGCAATGACTCTTGATTTTATGGATGCGGTTTTTGGTAAAACAACTACTATCAAGTATGACCGTGATGCAGAATGTAAGACTTGTCATGGAACCGGAGCAAAGCCTGGTAAATCGCCAATAACTTGTCCACGGTGTCATGGTGCCGGCGTGATTACGAGTGTTCGTCAAACACCACTAGGCAATATGCAAACTCAAACCACTTGTCCAGAATGTAATGGAACTGGAAAGATTATTAAGCCAGAAGATCGTTGTGATACTTGCCATGGTGCAGGACATGTTCACGAACGTCATGAGCTAGAAGTGAAGGTGCCTGCCGGTGTTGATGATGGTCAACAAATGCGGCTCCAACACCAAGGAGACGCTGGTGAGAACGGTGGCCCAGCCGGAGATTTGTATATTGTCTTCCGGGTAACACCAAGTCGAGAATTCCGTCGTGACGGTTCAACAATTTACGTTGATCGTGATATTTCGTTTGCTCAAGCAGCCTTGGGAGACGAAGTAAAAGTTAAAACGGTTCATGGTGATGTCAACCTTAAAATTCCTGCCGGAACCCAATCAGAAACTAATTTCCGCTTGCGTGGCAAAGGTGTTCCACATCTTAACGGTAATGGTAACGGGGATGAACACGTTACTGTCCATGTTAAGACACCTAAGAGCCTTAACAAGCGTCAGCGTGAAGCAATGTTAGCTTTTGCGGCTGCTAGTGGTGAAGATGTTAAGGGTGTGAAGAAGACAGTTCTTGATAAGTTACGTGATGCCTTTGAGGATAAGTAAATAATTTTTATGAAGCAGGAAAAGCTTAATATTTTTCCTGCTTTTTGTATATCTAGTAGAAGATTTCCCATTCTAAACGAGGATTTGGTATACTAGATAAAGAATATTCGTTGAAAGTGAGTCTTTTTAAATGAACCTAGAAGAAATGAAAGAGCGACAAAAACACATTCGGAATTTCTCGATTGTTGCCCACATTGACCATGGAAAATCAACGCTTGCTGATCGTATTTTAGAAATGACTGATTCAATCAGCAAACGTGAAATGAAAAACCAGATTCTTGATGATATGCCTCTAGAACGTGAACGGGGCATTACAATCAAATTAAATGCCGTCGCCTTGACATATCATGCTAAAGACGGTGAAGATTACATTTTCCATTTAATCGATACACCAGGCCACGTCGATTTTTCTTATGAAGTATCACGGTCTCTTGCTGCCTGTGAAGGTGCCGTCTTAGTGGTCGATGCAACGCAAGGGGTAGAAGCACAGACCCTTGCTAACGTCTTTTTAGCGCTTGACAATGACCTTGAGATCTTACCTGTTATCAATAAGATCGATTTACCTTCTGCTGATCCTGAGGGTACTAAGAAACAGATTGAAGACGAGATTGGTTTAGATACTGATGAGGCAGTTGATATTAGTGCTAAGACTGGAATGGGCGTTGATGAAGTCCTTGAAAAAATCGTTAAGGATGTCCCAGCACCAACAGGAGATTTAACTGCGCCGTTAAAAGCCCTTATCTTTGATTCAAAGTATGATGATTATCGGGGCGTGGTTCTTAGTGTCCGGGTTGTTGAAGGAACGGTTAAAAAAGGTGACCGAATTAAGTTAATGAACGGTGGTACCGAATATGAAGTTGCTGAAGTAGGAATTAACTCTCCTAAACCATTGGCACGTGATGTATTGATGGCTGGGGATGTAGGTTATATTACCGCGGCAATTAAAGACATTAAAGATACTCGGGTCGGTGATACGGTTACAAGTGCAGATAATCCTACAGATAAGCCGTTAGAAGGATATCGGCAAATGACGCCAATGGTATATGCTGGACTTTATCCAACTGATAATGCTAAATTTAATGATTTACGTGATGCGTTGGAAAAGCTTCAACTTAATGATGCAGCATTAACCTTTGAACCGGAATCATCGCAAGCATTGGGATTTGGATTCCGTTGTGGTTTCTTAGGATTACTTCACATGGACGTTATTCAAGAACGACTTGAACGTGAATTTAATCTTGATTTAATCACAACTGCACCATCTGTTACTTACCATGTTGAATTAGCGGATGGGACAACAAAAGAAGTGGAAAATCCAGCTGAAATGCCAGACGCTTCTTCCATTAAAGCGATTAAGGAACCATATGTCCGCGCTTCAATCATGGTACCCAATGATTATGTTGGCCCAGTAATGGAGCTTTGCCAACGGAAACGGGGAGACTTTGATACGATGGAATATCTAAGTGATACCCGGGTAAACGTTATTTATCATATTCCGCTGTCAGAAATTATTTTTGACTTCTTTGACAAGTTAAAGAGTTCTACACGGGGATACGCTTCCTTAGATTATGAAATTGATGGTTACCGGCCAAGTAATTTGGTTAAGATTGACATCTTGCTCAATGGCGATAAGGTGGATGCATTGAGCTTTATTGCTCACCGTGACTTTGCGGCAGAACGTGGTCGGGAAATTACTGCTAAGTTAAAGAAGATTATTCCACGGCAAAACTTTGAAATCCCAATTCAAGCAGCAATAGGCTCAAAAATTATTGCCCGGACCAATATTAAAGCCTACCGAAAAGACGTTACTGCCCGTATTCATACAGGGGATCCAGACCGGCGTGCTAAATTATTAGATAAGCAGAAACGTGGGAAGAAACGGATGAAGGCTGTCGGAAAAGTTGATATTCCTCAGGCCGCCTTTATGGCCGTTTTGAAGACCGATGAGCAATTGGATGAGAAGTAAATGTTGATGTAACAGGATTTAACATATTTAAAAATCACAAAGTAGACCAATATTTTATCAGTTTTCCCTTAATTTTCCCTTATGCGGGATTAGGGCTCTTCGTCAAGAAGTACTGATGAGAAAATAAAATAATTTTACTAAGCAGCTTGTGCCTGGACTTTGGCATGAGCTGTTTGTTTAGTGCGCCCGGCATGGGTATTAGCTAGGTGGTGAAAGTCCGCTATGGGCCGTAGTAGTCGGAACCATGAGCTGAGGACAAGGGTGTCCACCGTGAGGTGGAATCTGAAGGAAGTCTAAGGCAAAGTACTGCATCGATGAACAAGAAGTAGCTATAAGGCTGGAATTAACTGGATAAGGCTGCTAGACAAGTTGAAGTCCAATACTACTCGAAGTTGGTCTCAGTAAAGCTAACGATGACATGGTACGAAAGCTAATATTCTTACCCGGGGTGATCTGGCCTACACGTTTCCGACAAGAGGAATAAGTTTAATTTCCACAGAAACAAGCGGTGCAGTGATGCAGTGTTGAGTAAGCCAGAAGTCAGCCGAGGTCATAGTAGTTTGAATAATCAGATGAAGGACTGAACGACAATAACTTGTAACTTATATCGGAGGTGTAATCAGGTGCGACAATCGCAGAAAACAGAACAACAAGCTGACCGCTTGTCGAGGATAGGTTTGGAAAACCGAAAGTACACAAGGGCGCGTAGTACCGGTTATGGTGAAGGTAAAGGTATGAGTGTCACTATCCAAGACCTGGTCTTGGATCGCAATAACCTTAATCAGGCTTATTTGCGAGTTAAGAGAAATAAAGGAGCAGCAGGCGTTGACGATATGACAGTCAATGACCTTCTGCCATATCTCAGAGAAAATAAGACGGAACTGATCGCTAGTTTGCGTGAGGGCAAGTATAAACCAGCTCCAGTCAAACGGGTAGAAATTCCGAAGCCTAATGGTGGAGTAAGAAGACTTGGAATACCAACGGTGGTGGACCGAATGGTTCAACAAGCTGTAGCCCAAATTCTTACGCCTATCTTTGAGCGTATTTTCTCTGATAATAGCTTTGGCTTCCGTCCCCACCGTGGGGCCCATGACGCTATTTCAAAAGTAGTAGATCTTTATAATCAAGGTTATCGAAGAGTTGTCGACTTAGACCTAAAAGCCTATTTTGATAACGTTAATCATGACTTGATGATTAAGTATCTCCAACAATATATTGATGACCCATGGACACTAAGACTCATTCGTAAGTTTCTAACTAGCGGAGTCTTAGACCATGGGCTTTTCGCTAAGAGTGAAAAAGGAACCCCACAAGGAGGGCCATTGTCACCACTACTGGCGAACATCTATCTAAATGAGTTGGACGAAGAGTTGACTAGACGTGGTCACCACTTTGTGCGCTATGCGGATGATTGTAACATCTATGTTAAAAGTCAACGAGCCGGAGAACGAGTAATGCGAAGCATTACCCAGTTTCTAGAAAAGCGCTTGAAAGTTAAAGTGAACCCAGATAAAACCAAAGTCGGTAGCCCGCTACGGTTGAAGTTTCTTGGCTTTTCGTTGGGTGTAGACCACAATGGGGCCTACGCCCGTCCAGCTAAGCAATCGCAACAACGAGTAAAGAAAGCACTGAAGTTATTAACTAAACGTAATCGTGGAATATCTCTGACAAGAATGTTTGAAGAAATTCATCGAAAAATGCGTGGGTGGCTTCAGTACTACTCAATTGGGAAACTAACTAACTTTATTCAACGCCTTGACAAGTGGTTGAGGGTCCGAATAAGGCAGTATATTTGGAAGCAATGGAAAAAGTTTAAAACTAAGGTAACTAACTTACAGAAGTTGGGGCTGTCCCAGCGTGATGCATATGTCTTCGCTAGTACCCGAAAGGGCTACTGGCGAACTGCACATAGTAAGACCTTGAGCTATTCTCTAACTAATAGAAAACTGGAACAACTCGGACTTATGAATATGTCCAAGACGCTCCAGTCAATTCAATGTGATTAAGTTGTCGAACCGCCGTATACGGAACCGTACGTACGGTGGTGTGAGAGGTCGATAATTGAACTAATCAATTATCTCCTACTCGATTTTCTCCGGTTTATTGCAATGTAGGTATTTGGTAATGCAAGGAGGATTCTAATTCGGAAATTAAAGAAATTACGAAAGCCATAAGCAGTTCGTTTAATAACTTTAATTTTATTGTTAGTTCCTTCAACGGGACCATTTGTATAGGTATCATATTTAAAACTATTGTAAATTTCTTGTTTATGTCTGCGAAGAGTACGCTGAACTTTTTGCAGTGCTTGGGGAAGCTGCGTCCATTTAATCGCGAGTAAGTTTTTTAATTCTTTCTTGCTACGATGAGCAATCACCAGAATTAAGTTTTGATAGTATTCATAAGCCCTTTTTAGTTCATTATCAAAGCTTAGAAGACGATGAATGACTTCCACATCGGTTAATTGAGCGTAACTAAAGTTACGCCTTGACCAATAATTATCATATTTAAGCTCATTAGCAGGCGTTAGGAGTAATTTCCAAAAGTGCTTAAGTGCACGCCATTTATGAATGCCAGCACCGGCACGATTCATTACTTGGATCCTAATTTTGTTAAATGCACGATATGCTTGAGCAACAATATGAAAATGATCAGCGATAATTAAAGCCTGGGGGAAAAGCTCATGAATCAAATGGCGGTAAGGAGTGTACAAGTCAACCGTTACTGTTTGAACTGCTAAGCGTGCTGAACGGTCATATCGAAGAAAGTATTTTCGCAGATAGCTATTTTTACGTGACAAGATAATATCAAGCGTCCGCTTATTTTCAATATTCATTAGAATCATACTCATTCCGCTGGGGGCAAAGCGACCAGACTTAAAATCATCAAAGGCAATATGGCGAGGTAACCAATGATAGTTAGGCTTGAAAACTGATCAAGATTTGTAATGACTCGTCTAATTGTCCAGTCAGAGACATTTAATTCTTTGGCTAAATCACTTTGTGATTCGTTTTTTGTTAGAAGCATCATTGCCCGTTGTTTTATCGCTAAAGAGATATGATTACGATAATGAATATCTTCAACGGCTGCTAATTTAGTAACCACTTCAGGACAAGAAGAAGAAGCTTTACAGATATATTTTTGCTTTTTAATCGACCAGATTGTTGGCTTAAAGTGAAGCTCTGGTCCCAAGCAATTAACTGTTTTATAGCCATTTTTACACATTAAGTGTCCATATTTTGGGCAATGCATGGGGTAAGTTTGAATAAGATGGACAATGATTTGATTAGGTTGATCTTCAATTGGGTTATCAAAATTCTTTTCATCTAGTTTGAGGTAAGGATCTTTAATTCCTAAGATAGTTTTGATAGAATTGTTCATGAAAGATGGTCCTTTCTTAGCGAAGACGGGGTCCAACCATCTTTCGCTTTTTTATTTTAAATTTTAAACAAATAAAGCCCTGATGTTAAATCCATCAGTACTTAAAATTGTAAAGCCGGGATTTTAAGGGAAAGGTAGAATATTAGTCTACTTTTCTTTTAAATATTAAAATTCATTAAGTTATCAAATAGATTTGCGGTTTCGCGTTTCCTATACCAATATCAGATTTTTTGTTTTCAAACTAAAAAGAGGCTCGCCCTCTAATACAATAAAATCGCCAAATCACATAGAAAAGAAGGTACCCCCATAAATAATAATACAAGGACTCTCCTCGATTTAACAGATTCTCATTCAAATTTTTTCATCATTCGATTAAACATGGTGGGTTTTTATACTCGCTCAATACTGCAGGCTTCACCAAATTAGCGTATCATAGATAATGTAATCGCTATTATTTGAGGAGAAAATAAATATGCAAAATAAAGATGCTTGTACATCAATCATGGTCGGTAAAAAGGCTTCTCTCGACGGTGCTAATTATATTGCTCGTAATGAAGATCGCGTAAAAGCAATTGAACCCAAGCGATTTTTAGTAAAACCGGCAGTAAAAGGACGCCACAAAACCTACGTATCACCTTACAATAAAGTAACTGTAGCCTTGCCGGAAGAGGGAATGCGTTATACTTCTACGCCTACCCTTGATCAAACAGCAGGACCTAATGAAGAAGATGGAATTAATGAAGCAAATATGGCAGCTTCCTTTACTGAGAGTGTTTATGCAAACGATCGGGTGTTAGCATATGATCCATACGTAAAAAATGGCCTGGCAGAAGACTCACTTTGTACTTTAGTATTACCGTATATTCATTCTGCCCGTGAAGGAGTTGAATATACTGGAAAATTAATTGCTGAATTGGGTTCTGCTGAGGGAAACGGAATGCAATTTGCAGATGCAGATGAGATTTGGTATATGGAAGTAGTAACTGGTCACCAATGGGTTGCAGTTCGGATTCCTGATGATTGTTATGCTGTTACTCCTAACCAGGTAGCGATTGAAGATATTGATTTTGACGATCCTGATAATTATATGTGGGCCGATGGAATTCAAGAGTTTGTTGAAGAATACCAATTAAACCCTGACCATGACCGGTGGGATTTCCGCCATATTTTTGGTACTAGTACACAAAAAGACCGTCACTACAATACACCGCGGACCTGGTTTGCTCAACGTTACCTTAGTCCTAATGCTTCATTAGGCCAACGTCCCGAAGATTCTGAAATGCCATTTATTCGTAAGGCTGAATTTAAGATTGCTAATGAAGACATCCAATATGTTTTAAAATCGCATTTTAATGAGACACCTTACGATCCAATGGGGGATGCTCCTGAACGTAAGACTTACCGGGCTATCTCTTTATCACGGACGGCCCAATCACATATTTTACAAGTGCGCAATCTGAATAAATATAAAACAAGTATTCATTGGATTGAATTAGGGGTCCCAGCCTTTAACCCTTATGTTCCGTTTTTTGCTAATGCTGACGATACTGATGAATCATATCGAAACGTACCGGAAAAAATGAACTTAGAGTCTGCATTCTGGTTAAATGAAGCCTTAGCAGAGGTTGTTGAAAGTCATTATCAAGAATTTATGGAAAAAGATGAAGACTACCAAAAGGAGCTAAATGAATGGGCACGCCGTAAAATTGCGCAGGTTGATAAAGAAGCAGCTAGTCTTGAAAGGCAGGCATTAACTGATTATCTAACTGGGCAAAATCATGAAATAGCTACCCATTATAATGAACGAACAAAGGCACTCTTCTTTGAATTATTAACTGAAGGCTGTGAGCTTTCAAAGATGTCATTTAAGATGGATCCCAACCTTTAAGCGACTTTGAATATTGACATTTTTCTCTTTGCTATTAAAATATAATTAATATAAAATGAGAGAAGGATGAAAATGAGACTTCAAGCAACCTATGAACGACATTATCTAGTAGAAGTTTTTACAAAATTGGGATTTAACCAGGATGACAGTCAATTATTAGCAGACACTTTAGTTGATGCGGATTTACGTGGGATCTCATCTCATGGAATTCAACGATTAGCATGGTATCGCCGGATGATTAAAGAGGGAACGATTATTCCCCAAAATAAGGCTAAAATCATTCGTGAGTTACCAGGCTCTGTCCTCGTTGACGCTAACCAAAATATGGGACAGCTCGCGACGGTTTTAGCGACTCAAAAAATAATTGAAAAGGCTAAGAAAACAGGGGTAGCAATTGCGGTTATTCGCAATTCTAATCACTTCGGCACCGCTGGTTACTATACAAGATTAGCGTTAGAAGCTGGATTGGTAGGAGTCGCCCTTACTAACACTCGTCCCTTGGTAGTCCCAACTAATGCTACTCAGGCTTTTCTTGGGTCTAATGCCTTTGCGTTTGGCTTTCCTGCTTCTCCACATCCATTTATGTTTGATGGTGCTACTTGTGTTGTTTCCGGTGGAAAAATTCAAGTTCATGCTAAAAAAGGCGAACCGTTGCCAGGTGAATGGGCAGTTGATAAAGATCGGCAGGTAGTAACTGATGCGCAAGAGGCAGAAGATATTCTTGCCACCGCGGCCTTTACTGAAGGGGAACAAAAAGGTGGAGGAGTTCTCACTCTTGGCGGAAATGATGAGGAAAATTCTAATTATAAGGGGATGGGAAACTCGATTGTAATTGAATTATTGACGGGTATTTTAGCCCAAGGATCTATCTCTGCCGATACTGTTAGTGGCAAACATGATTTTAGCCAATTTGTAATGGTTCTTAATCCAGCATTCTTTGGTGATCCAGAGGTATTGAAGAAAGATGCCACATCAATGTTAAATCGAATTCGTCAGCTTGAACATATTCCTGGTAAAGAAATTTGGGTACCCGGTGATCGTGAGTACCGTTTATTAGCAGAAAATAAAGAAAAAGGTGTCACGATTGATGAAAAGACCTATCAAGAAATGAAAGAAATAGGAACTGAACTTGGTATTGATGTTCCTTAATAATTGATAAACTCTTCAAATTCTGATAAGCGAAAGTGGTACACTGAACATATGAGGAAAAAGGAGCATCTTAAATGGAAGATCGAGAATTAGTAATGTTTTGGCTCGCAGGTGATCATAAGTTAGCAATTCGAAAGGGGCTTACTTCGGCAATTTTAGCGAGTGAACTTAGAAAAAAGGGTTATAAAGATAAATTAATAGAAGACTTTCTTGATGATTTTGCACGTGACTTGAAAAATGATCAAAAATAGATATAAAAAAAGCTCCCAACGTTATTAACGCTGAGAGTTTTTTAGTAGCACAATAGTCTATCGTTTATTTATAAGATATGGCTTAATTATTACCTTGTAACTTTGCCATACCATTCTTAGCAACTTCTTCCAATTGCTTAGCAGAGTCGGCCATAGCCTTCTTTTCACGGTCATTAAGTGGAACTTCGATAACCTTTGCAACACCAGAAGCATTTACAACAGCTGGAGTACCAATGTAAAGGTCGTTAAGTCCGTATTCACCGTTCATTGGGGCACCGATAGGGAGAACAGAATTTTCATCACGAAGAATAGCCTTTGAAATCCGCATTAAAGCAGTGGCAACACCATAGAAGGTAGCACCTTTGCGGTTAATGATTTCGTATGCCTTGTTACGAACATCATCTTCAATCTTAAGTAATTCATCTTCTGAAATACCTTCATCCTTAGCGATATCAAGTAATGGCTTGCCACCAACAGTAGCACTTGAGTAAGCAGCAAATTCGGAATCACCGTGTTCACCCATAATGTTAGCAATAACATCACGAGGGTCAACATGAAGCTTCTTACCAAGAGCAACCCGAAGACGTGCGGAATCAAGTGAAGTACCTGAACCAACAACCTTGTTCTTAGGGAAGCCAGAAAGCTTTTGAACAGCATAGGTAAGGATATCAACTGGGTTAGCTGCAACTAAGAAGATTCCGTCAAAACCAGACTTAACGATTGGTTCTACAACGGACTTAATGATCTTCAAGTTCTTGTCAACTAATTGAAGACGAGTTTCACCAGGCTTTTGTGGAGCACCAGCAGTAATAACAACTAAATCAGCATCTTTGCAAGTGTCGTAATCTGCTGAGTAGATATTCTTAGGAGCGGTGAAGGCAGTAGCGTCTTCAAGGTCCATTGCGTCCCCTTCAGTCCGTTCCTTAATAATATCAACAATAGCAAATTCTTCAGCAATTCCTTGTTGTGCCATTGCGAAGGCGTAACTTGAACCGACAGCACCGTCACCAACAAGAACAACTTTTTGATGATTCTTAGACATAATAAACAGTCTCCCTTTCATCTTATGTATACATTATTTGAGATTTCTCTCACAGTAATGATTATAACATTCCGCAGAAAAATTACTATAAGATTTTATAGATAAATTAGTTAGTAAATAAGCCTGCTCCTAAGATAATGACTGCTAAAAGGATCGCTGGCCAAAGTAAAACATGAATTAATGTCCCGATTAATAAAATAAGAAGGATCAGGCCAATGAACTTAACCGTTAAAATCCCAATCTTCCATAGTAACCAGCAGATAAGAATAGCAATTAAGAGACTCACTATTGTAATCACCTTTCTTTAAAGTATTTTGAACATAAGTATAGCATTTTTTTGAAAATTAAAGTTTAAACATAGATTAAACTTTGGAACGTTGGTGACCTGTGCTAAAATATACCTATCTAGGGAGATTAATTTAAAATTGATCAGGAATAATAATAGAGGAGGTGGTTACCATTCTGAATCGAACTAAGCAGTTTATGCGCGACAATGATTTAATGTATAAAAAAGAGTACATTCGGCCAATGATGACACCCCAACACGTATATGTGTTCCGCTTTGGTAAACACAGACTAAATAATCGGGTAATTGTTCGTTATTCCCATACTTGGACCGGACGATTAAAAATTAACGAGATTGATGTTCGGTTGCATCACCAACATCATCCCCGTATTTTCTTGACTGAGTCCGACTTAATCGATTACTTAAGTCATCATTTAGAAAAAGAAAAGAAACGCGAACAAGAACGACCACATATTAGTAAAGTTGATAATGAAAATGATTAGGCTTTATTAAGTTGGTATTTATCGTGACCATTTACTTTTATTGTGGTCACGATTTTATTATTTAAGGAGGTCATTAAATGGATTGGACAGCAATAAAGGTAATAACTTCTAGTGAGGCTGTTGAAGCAGTTAGCTATATTTTGACGGATATGGGAGCACAAGGCGTTCAAATTGAAGATGCCGCTGATTTTGCAAACTTACATGAGGGAAAGTATGGGGACCACGGTGAATTTATTGATCCATCATCAATTCCGCATCGAAAAAATGGCGCAGCAGTATCTGGATATTTTCCTCAAAACGTATTTGTTCCTGAACTATTGCCAACTATCCATCAACGAGTAGCAAAATTAAGGGATTACGGCCTGAATCCAGGAGAAAATGATGTCTCAGCAGCGACCGTCGATAATCAACAATGGGCAACGGTTTGGCAAAAATATTATCACCCATTAAGAGTAACGGATCAGTTAACGATTGTTCCGCAATGGGAAGAATATGAGCCAGCAGATCCTAAAGAAAAATTAATCTTTCTTGATCCAGGAATGGCTTTTGGTACCGGGACTCATCCAACTACTCGTTTAATGCTGGAGGCCCTTGAAAAAACAATTGTTGGTAATGAATATGTAATCGATGTCGGGACAGGTTCTGGTGTTTTAAGTATTGCTGCCAAGCACTTAGGGGCAGGAAAAGTTGATGCTTATGATATTGATGAAGTAGCAGTCAACTCAGCAAAAAAGAATCTTGCACTAAACCCGATCGCTAAAGATGTTAAAGTTGGCGTAAATAGCTTGTTAGATGGGATCCATACCCAGGCAGACTTGATTGTTGCTAATATTCTTGCGGAAATCATCGTGCCTCTTATTCCTCAAGCATATGAAAATCTTAAGCCAGGTGGCAAATTCCTTGTTTCTGGAATTATCGATGATAAGGCTTCGTTGATTCGTCAAAAGTTGCAAGAGCAAGGATTTATAATTGACGATGAACAGCAGATGAAGGACTGGCACGGAATGATTACCCACAAGCCAATCGAGGTGAAATAAATGCAACGCTATTTTGTTAATGTAACTCCAGCTGATGAAGTAACATTGCCATCTGAAGCAGCCCACCACTTGTTAAAGGTAATGCGCGCAGAGGTTGGAACAAGTGTTGAGCTTGTATTAGCCGACCACTGTGTTTACCTTGCGACTCTTAGTACTACAGAACCAACGGCGACATTAAAAATCAATCAGAAGTTAGATGCTGATAGTGAATTGCCAGTTTCGGTAACGCTTGCCTGCGGAATTCCAAAGACTAAAGAGAAACCAGAATTAATTGTTCAAAAGGCAACTGAATTGGGGGCAGACAAAATTGTTTTCTTCGATGCTGCTCGCTCCATTAGTCATTGGCAGGGAAATAAGCAGAAACGAAAGATCGAACGTCTGCAAAAAATAGCTGAATCAGCAGCAGAACAATCCCATCGAAATAAAATTCCGCAGGTTGAATACAGTGCAAATCTTGATCAATTGTTAGCCGATTATCCCGCTACCAAACGGATAGTTGCTTGGGAAGAATCAGCTAAACAGGGTGAAATAAGTGCTTTAGCGCAACAATTTAATGCCCTTAACCCAGGAGACTCGCTCCTTGCCATTTTTGGTCCAGAAGGTGGATTAACGGAAAATGAAATTGCTAAAATGAATGAAGTTGGCGTGGTAGCAGCAGGTTTAGGACCACGAATTTTGCGGACCGAAACGGCGCCTTTATATTTCATGGCGGCTATTTCATATGCAATGGAATTGTCATAATGTAGCTGGCCTACTTATGGTAAAATAAAGAACAGCTTTAATCGGTAATTTAAAACTGAATATAGGTGTTGAGAGAGAATGAATTTTATGAAAAAAGCATGGGAACATTTAGATAAACCATTATGGCTAGCCAGTATTTTAATTGGTATGGTATTGACGCTTGTTGTCGATAAACTTCCATTTGTTACGCGGGTAGTAATGGTAGAGATTGTCTTAATCCTTATTAATGGTATTTTTAGTATTTGGTCCGGTTATTGGATTTATAAGCACCAGCGAAAATGGGGCGAGTTGTTCATTTTTCCAATCCTTTACTTGATAACTGCATATTTCTTTATGCCACAATATACTTATTATTTTGCCCTTGCTTACTTAGTGCTTGCATACTTATCATGGGCAATGCGTCAACAAAAGTAATTGAAAGGAGGTCGCCCGATGTCAAAAGAAAGAGAATTGACACATGAAGATGTTCAAAAGATAGTTAGTTCTTATATGAATGAAGAACACGTTGCTTTAGTTGAAAAAGCATATCATTTTGCTGAAGTGGCTCACCATGACCAACGACGTAAATCTGGGGAACCATATATCATTCATCCTATTCAAGTGGCAGGAATCCTTGCTAATCTTCATATGGATCCAGAAACAGTTTGTGCAGGATATTTACATGATATTGTGGAAGATACTGGAGCAACTTTGGATGATATTAAAGAACTCTTTGGACCAACTATCGCAATGATTGTTGATGGTGATACAAAGCTCGGTAAGATTCGTTACAAATCAAATAAAGAACAAATGGCTGCCACTCATCGTAAACTATTACTTGCAATGTCAAAGGATATTCGGGTAATGATTGTCAAACTTGCGGACCGCCTTCATAATATGCGCACTCTTAAGCATTTGCAACCTGATAAACAGCGCCGGATCTCAAATGAAACCCTGGAAATTTATGCGCCAATTGCAGATCGGTTGGGTATCAGTACTATTAAATGGGAACTAGAAGATCTGTCATTACGGTATTTAAATCCACAACAATATTATCGAATTGTTCATTTGATGAATTCACGGCGCGATCAGCGGGTTGACTATATTGATGAGTCAATTAAGTTAATAAAAAAGGCAATTGCGGATTTAGATTTAGGACCAAACGTTGAAATTTATGGTCGCCCTAAGCATATTTATTCTGTCTACCGTAAAATGGTTACTCAGCATAAGCAATTTAGCCAAATATATGATCTCCTCGCGGTTCGAATTGTCGTTGACTCAATTCGTGACTGTTATGCTGCCCTTGGAGCTATCCATACTAATTGGAAGCCAATGCCTGGACGGTTTAAGGATTATATTGCAATGCCTAAGACTAACGGGTACCAATCCTTGCATACAACAATTATTGGACCAGAAGGACGACCATTAGAAGTGCAGATACGGACTCACAAGATGCATGAAATTGCTGAATATGGGGTTGCTGCTCACTGGGCATACAAAGAAGGTAAGACTAATGGAATCCAACAAACTCAGGATAGTCAAAAGCTAAATATCGTCAAAGAAATCCTTGAATTACGAAGTGAAAGTCAAGGCACAGATGAATTTATGCAGGGGATTCAGAGTGATATATTTACTGATAAGGTCTATGCATTTACCCCTAAAGGTGACGTAATTGAAATGCCTAAGGGATCTGGACCACTTGATATGGCTTACCAAATTCATACTGAAGTTGGTAATCATACAACTGGAGCTAAAGTAAATGGACGGATCGTACCCCTTGACTATGAGATCAAAAATGGTGACATTGTTGATATTTTGACTTCATCATCATCAGCTGGGCCAAGTCGTGATTGGTTTGATTTGGTTTCAACACGGCGGGCTCGTAATAAGATTCGCCAATTCTTCCGTGCACATGATCGAGAAAAGAACATTGAAGAAGGAAAACAACTTCTTGAAAACGAACTCCGTGAAGCAGGATATTCGCCAGCAGAGTTAATGACTGATGAAAAATGTGAGGAAGTTGCTCAAGAGACTCATTACAATAGTAGTGATGATATGTTTGCGGCCTTAGGATTTGGTGACTTGGCTCCCGTTGGTATTAGAAATCGTTTTACTGCTGATATCCGTCAGCAAGTTGAAAGCGACCGCCAACAAGCAGCAGAAAAAGCTGTACTAGAAGACCACCAGACTCTTGAGAAGCCAAATGAACGTGAAAAACAAAAGCAGGCTAAAGCATCTAGTGAGGGCGTAGTTGTTGAAGGAGTTGACAATCTCCTTGTCCGCTTAAGCCATTGTTGTAGTCCAATCCCAGGAGATGCTATTACTGGCTACATTACAAAGGGACGGGGAGTATCGGTTCACCGGGATGATTGTCCGAATATTAAAGCTGCCCGTAAGAATGGCGAACGAATTGTTAGTGTATATTGGGCAAATCCTAATGGCGACAAAACAAACTACAATGCTGACTTGGAAGTTCAGGGATACAATCGAAATGGCTTATTAAATGATGTTTTACGTTCAGTAAATAACAGTACTCGCTTCTTAAATTCAGTTAACGGAAAAGTTGACCATAACAAGATGGTAACAATTAGTTTGATTATTGGAGTGCGTAATTTACGACAGTTGCAATTAATCATGGACGGTTTAAAAAACATTCCAGATGTTTACGTTGTCAAAAGAATTATTCGATAGGAGGATGCTTGTGCGAGTTGTTTTACAAAAAGTAAATCATGCAGCAGTTTCAATTGATGATGAAGTTGTTGGTAAAATTGGCCTTGGCTATTTTCTCTTAGTCGGTTTTGCTCCAGATGATACCGAAGAAAAATTAGACTACTTAGTACATAAAATTACTAATCTTCGTGTTTTTGAGGATGAAAACGGTAAGATGAATAAGGGACTACGGGATGTTAATGGTGCAATTTTATCAGTCTCCCAATTTACCCTTTATGCTGACACTAAGCATGGAAATCGTCCTGGATTTTCACAGGCGGCTAGTCCTGAGATTGCTGAACCGTTATATGATCTTTTTAATCAAAAATTAGCTGCTACTGGTATTTCTGTTGAGACCGGACACTTTGGAGCGATGATGAAAATTGATCTGGAAAATGATGGTCCAACAACGATTATTTATGAACGCTAAAAAGTAAAGAGACATTGAGAGTGGGAAATAACCTCCTCGACAAGGCGGTTGGCTAAGCTAAGACGATGATTAGCACGGCACGGGCTGATTATCGTTCGTACTGGTGCGCCCGGCATGGGTATTAGCTAGGTGGTGAAAGTCAACTATGGGTCGTAGTAGTCGGAACCATGAGCTGAGGACAAGGGTGTCCACCGTGAGGTGGAATCTGAAGGAAGTCTAAGGCAAAGTACTGCATCGATGAACAAGAAGTAGCTATAAGGCTGAAATTAACTGGATAAGGCTGCTAGACAAGTTGAAGTCCAATACTACTCGAAGTTGGTCTCAGTAAAGCTAACGATGACATGGTACGAAAGCTAATATTCTTACCCGGGGAGATCTGGCCTACACGTTTCCGACAAGAGGAATAAGTTTAATTTCCACAGAAACAAGCGGTGCAGTGATGCAGTGTTGAGTAAGCCAGAAGTCAGCCGAGGTCATAGTAGTTTGAATAATCAGATGAAGGACTGAACGACAATAACTTGTAACTTATATCGGAGGTGTAATCAGGTGCGACAATCGCAGAAAACAGAACAACAAGCTGACCGCTTGTCGAGGATAGGTTTGGAAAACCGAAAGTACACAAGGGCGCGTAGTACCGGTTATGGTGAAGGTAAAGGTATGAGTGTCACTATCCAAGACCTGGTCTTGGATCGCAATAACCTTAATCAGGCTTATTTGCAAGTTAAGAGAAATAAAGGAGCAGCAGGCGTTGACGATATGACAGTCAATGACCTTCTGCCATATCTCAGAGAAAATAAGACGGAACTGATCGCTAGTTTGCGTGAGGGCAAGTATAAACCAGCTCCAGTCAAACGGGTAGAAATTCCGAAGCCTAATGGTGGAGTAAGAAGACTTGGAATACCAACGGTGGTGGACCGAATGGTTCAACAAGCTGTAGCCCAAATTCTTACGCCTATCTTTGAGCGTATTTTCTCTGATAATAGCTTTGGCTTCCGTCCCCACCGTGGGGCCCATGACGCTATTTCAAAAGTAGTAGATCTTTATAATCAAGGTTATCGAAGAGTTGTCGACTTAGACCTAAAAGCCTATTTTGATAACGTTAATCATGACTTGATGATTAAGTATCTCCAACAATATATTGATGACCCATGGACACTAAGACTCATTCGTAAGTTTCTAACTAGCGGAGTCTTAGACCATGGGCTTTTCGCTAAGAGTGAAAAAGGAACCCCACAAGGAGGGCCATTGTCACCACTACTGGCGAACATCTATCTAAATGAGTTGGACGAAGAGTTGACTAGACGTGGTCACCACTTTGTGCGCTATGCGGATGATTGTAACATCTATGTTAAAAGTCAACGAGCCGGAGAACGAGTAATGCGAAGCATTACCCAGTTTCTAGAAAAGCGCTTGAAAGTTAAAGTGAACCCAGATAAAACCAAAGTCGGTAGCCCGCTACGGTTGAAGTTTCTTGGCTTTTCGTTGGGTGTAGACCACAATGGGGCCTACGCCCGTCCAGCTAAGCAATCGCAACAACGAGTAAAGAAAGCACTGAAGTTATTAACTAAACGTAATCGTGGAATATCTCTGACAAGAATGTTTGAAGAAATTCATCGAAAAATGCGTGGGTGGCTTCAGTACTACTCAATTGGGAAACTAACTAACTTTATTCAACGCCTTGACAAGTGGTTGAGGGTCCGAATAAGGCAGTATATTTGGAAGCAATGGAAAAAGTTTAAAACTAAGGTAACTAACTTACAGAAGTTGGGGCTGCCCCAGCATGATGCGTATGTCTTCGCTAGTACCCGAAAGGGCTACTGGCGAACTGCACATAGTAAGACCTTGAGCTATTCTCTAACTAATAGAAAACTGGAACAACTCGGACTTATGAATATGTCCAAGACGCTCCAGTCAATTCAATGTGATTAAGTTGTCGAACCGCCGTATACGGAACCGTACGTACGGTGGTGTGAGAGGTCGATAATTGAACTAATCAATTATCTCCTACTCGATTGCGCCCGGCATGGGTATTAACTAGGTGGTGAAAGACAACTATGGGTCGTAGTAGTCGGGACCATGAGCCAAGGACAAGGGTGTCCACTGCGGGGTGGAATCTGAAGGAAGTCTAAAGCAAAGTACTGCACCGATGAACAAGAAGTAGCTATAAGGCTGAAATTATCTGGATGAAACTGCAATTCAAGTTGAAGTCAAATACTACTCGAAGCTAATTTCAGTAAAGCTAACGGTGACATGGTACGAAAGTTAATATTCTTACCCGGGGAGGCCTGACCTACACGTTTCCGACAAGAGGAAATAAGATAGCTTTCCACAAAGCAGTTGAGGCTGGGAGAAAACAAAAGTTTCTGGCTCTTCGTCAAGAAGTACTGATGAGAAAATAAAATAATTTTACTAAGCAGCTTGTGCCTGGACTTTGGCATGAGCTGTTTGTTTATTTCTCCAGTTTATTGCAATGTAGGTATTTGGTAATGCAAGGAGGATTCTAATTCGGAAATTAAAGAAATTACGAAAGCCATAAGCAGTTCGTTTAATAACTTTAATTTTATTGTTAGTTCCTTCAACGGGACCATTTGTATAGGTATCATATTTAAAACTATTGTAAATTTCTTGTTTATGTCTGCGAAGAGTACGCTGAACTTTTTGCAGTGCTTGGGGAAGCTGCGTCCATTTAATCGCGAGTAAGTTTTTTAATTCTTTCTTACTACGATGAGCAATCACCAGAATTAAGTTTTGATAGTATTCATAAGCTCTTTTTAGTTCATTATCAAAGCTTAGAAGACGATGAATGACTTCAACATCAGTTAATTGAGCGTAACTAAAGTTACGCCTTGACCAATAATTATCATATTTAAGCTCATTAGCAGGCGTTAGGAGTAATTTCCAAAAGTGCTTAAGTGCACGCCATTTATGAGTGCCAGCACCGGCACGATTCATTACTTGGATCCTAATTTTGTTAAATGCACGATATGCTTGAGCAACAATATGAAAATGATCAGCGATAATTAAAGCGTGGGGGAAAAGCTCATGAATCAAATGGCGGTAAGGAGTGTACAAGTCAACCGTTACTGTTTGAACTGCTAAGCGTGCTGAACGGTCATATCGAAGAAAGTATTTTCGCAGATAGCTATTTTTACGTGACAAGATAATATCAAGCGTCCGCTTATTTTCAATATTCATTAGAATCATACTCATTCCGCTGGGGGCAAAGCGACCAGACTTAAAATCATCAAAGGCAATATGGCGAGGTAACCAATGATAGTTAGGCTTAAAAAACTGATCAAGATTTGTAATGACTCGTCTAATTGTCCAGTCAGAGACATTTAATTCTTTGGCTAAATCACTTTGTGATTCGTTTTTTGTTAGAAGCATCATTGCCCGTTGTTTTATCGCTAAAGAGATATGATTACGATAATGAATATCTTCAACGGCTGCTAATTTAGTAACCACTTCAGGACAAGAAGAAGAAGCTTTACAGATATATTTTTGCTTTTTAATCGACCAGATTGTTGGCTTAAAGTGAAGCTCTGGTCCCAAGCAATTAACTGTTTTATAGCCATTTTTACACATTAAGTGTCCACATTTTGGGCAATGCATGGGGTAAGTTTGAATAAGATGGACAATGATTTGATTAGGTTGATCTTCAATTGGGTTATCAAAATTCTTTTCATCTAGTTTGAGGTAAGGATCTTTAATTCCTAAGATAGTTTTGATAGAATTGTTCATGAAAGATGGTCCTTTCTTAGCGAAGACGGGGTCCAACCATCTTTCGCTTTTTTATTTTAAATTTTAAACAAATAAAGCCCCTAAATTTCAAGAATAAGTTAGCCACTGGACTCAAATAAATAATACTGACCAATTGATTATTGGTTGATGGAGCTGTGATATCTCTTGGTAGAAGGCCTTACGATAGATATCCATTGACGAATGTCCATTAAACATAGCTCGTGGATAGTGATTCATCCAATCATTAGTCGCTATGATCTGAGCACTACTATAGTTATTTATAGCTTCACCTTTGGTAATCTCCTTGCGGAGAAACCGGTTATTGATCTCATTGGATCCACGTTCCCAAGGGGAATACGGATCAGCATAGAAAACATGATCGTGAACTTGTGTTAACTCACTAAATTCTGAACCGTTGTCAGAGGTTATTGTCTTAAAGATGCGATAGTAAGCATCTGTGCCCATTTTCTGGCGTAAATTTATAAAGAACTGATTTACTGCATGCGCAGTTTTACCAGCAATTTTACTCGTGATATTAACTCGTGAAAGGCGATCAGTCATTACTAGTACAACACTGTCATTACCGTTTTTCTGTCCCTGAACTGTATCTAGTTCCCAATGGCCAATTTCGGACCGTTGGTCCGCAGTTTGAGGTCGTTGAGCAATATTAGGCCCTAAGCACCTTTTAGCTTGCGGATGAGTTCGATGATGCTTACGTTTAGGTTTTTCAAAGAGGTCTAAATTGGACGTACGAAGCACACCCTCATTAATCCATTGATATAAAGTTACAACCGACTTTGGGATCAGGGTGCCATCATTCATTAAATCTCGAGCCTTATAAATAACCGCTTGTGGGGAGTAATGGTGGTCGTCAAACTCACCAAGCATTAGCTGATCAGCTAATCGTAAAAATTGCTTTGAAGAATAATATAAGCGACGACGACCAGAATGGCGGTGATGTTCAAGATATGTGGCCTGACCAGCTTCATAACTATAGATGTAGTAAGAATATTCGTAAATCTTACCATTAGATTTTTGACGACGAAGTTGGCGGACCGTACCACGGTTGAGCTCGTTATTAATTGTTTGATGATTAACTCCTAATTGGCGACCAATTGCGCGATTGGAAAGTCCTTGCGACTTTAAAGTCGCAATCATCACACGTTCTTCTTTAGTAAGATGAGCATTCTTTTTATGAGTAGTCAATAAACTAGTAGACATGGTATCATTTAAGTGCGTCATTTGACGGACATCCTTTCATATAGGTTTGGTTCACTTAATATGATACCTGATGTCACGCCGAATGGCGTTTTTTATTTACCACCAACTGGGTGGCTAACTTCATTCTATAATCCACCAACAAATAAAGCCCTGATGTTAAATCCATCAGTACTTAAAATTGTAAAGCCAGTTTTCTCCCAGCCTCATTTAGTATTGACTTAAAATTTGATCGACTGCCCCACCATAGCTTTCGCCAAATAAGATTAAATGCATGCATAGGTAATAGAAACGATACCATGAAAGACGTTCATCTAGCTGATCATCAAATGGAAAGATGCTGCTATATGCCTGGTAAAAACTATTATCGAAACCGCCAAAAACAGTTGTCATGGCTAAATCAAATTCACGATCCCCAAATAATGCATCTGGATCGATTAAGTATGGTTTATGATCGCCAGCAAATAAGAAGTTGCCGGCCCATAAATCACCATGAAGAAGACTAGGGATAACTTCATGGTGTTGGTAGTAATCAGTAAATTTATTAACCATTTGTTGGTAATGTTCTTGCCGCCATTTATTCCATCGTCCACGTTGGCTTGCCACTTTTACTTCTGGCTCTAGTCGCTGATTAATATAAAAATCAAGCCAGCTTGAGTTCCAAGAATTGTCTTTTACGAGGGCCTTGGTTTGATGATTGTCCATAAAGCCGAATTCATCATTATGCTGTTGGTGCATTTTGGCAACGGCTAATCCCAGGTCAGCTTGATTACCCCAAGTCTCATCAAGCCAGTTTAAAATTAAATAGGCATTCCCGTCGATTTCACCATGGTAAAGCGGGGTTGGGGTATTAATGACCTTACCGATAGCTTTGAGACCATTAATTTCATGATTAAAATAATCTTGTGAATGGTTAGGTTGAACCTTTATAAAGTACCTATTTCCATCAGTAGTTGTGGCTTGATATGCTAAATTAATATCACCACCACTGACTGGTTTAACAGAAGTGAGATTTTTTAATGGAAGGCGCTTAAACCATGCTGTATTTGGACTTTCCAATTGATGTTCCTCCTTTATTAAATTACTTTATTTATACCATTTTTAGACAAGTGTTGTTAAATAAAGTTGATTTATAAGGCACCAATTAACCTTAGTATTGACATTTATGAGGGTATCGAGTAAGGTAAAAATGTAAATTAAAGATATTAATAGCTGTTGATAAAGAATGCTCGGGTACTTGAAATTATCAGCGATTGGAGAAAGGTGAGAGCTCCAAATATTTCAGTCTCGATTGACCCTTTTGAAGCTGGGCGATATGCTCCGTCGTTTAGGCGTTATTTTTGAGTGATACCAAGGTGGTACCGTGCATTTGCACCCTTGTAATTTCAAGGGTGCTTTTTATTTAAACTGTTATTAAAAATTGAAAGAGGTAAGCGGAGAATGAAGAGAACGAATTATGCTGGGGATACAAATGAACAGCAAGTTGGACAAGAAGTTGTCTTAAAGGGTTGGGTAGCTAAGCGTCGTAACCTAGGTGGACTTATCTTTATTGATTTATGGGATCGGGAAGGAATTGTTCAACTAGTATTCAACGAAAAGGAAAATCCAGAAGCATTTGAAATTGCAAATGCGGTTCGTAACCAATATGTTCTTGAGGTTCAAGGAAAAGTTCAATTACGGGCAGAAAAAGAAATTAATCCAGATATGAAGACTGGAAAAGTCGAAGTAGCTGTTGATAAGGTTAAGGTATTAGCAAAATCAGAAACAACACCATTTGACATTACTGATGGTGTTGATGCTTCTGAAGACTTACGAATGAAGTACCGTTACCTTGATTTACGGCGGCCAGAAATGATGCGTAATTTGAAGTTGCGGAGTAAGGTTGCTTCAATTGTGCACAATTACTATGATAATGAAGGGTTTATGGATGTTGAAACCCCTGATTTAACACGGTCAACACCAGAAGGAGCACGTGACTATATTGTTCCATCACGTGTTTACCCTGGTCATTTCTATGCTTTACCACAATCACCACAATTATTTAAGCAATTGTTAATGGCAGCCGGAGTTGATAAGTATTATCAATTGGCACGTTGTTTCCGGGATGAAGACCTTCGTGGTGACCGTCAACCAGAATTTACGCAAATTGATACTGAAATGAGTTTTGCAACTCCTGAAGATATCCAAACAGTTACAGAAGGTTTAATTAAGCGGGTAATGAAGGGAATCGTGGGGGTAGATGTTAAGACCCCATTTCCACGGATGGAATGGCAAGAAGCCATGGACAAGTACGGTTCCGATAAGCCTGATACCCGTTTTGGGATGTTGATTCATGACCTTTCTGATATTGTAAAGGATAGTTCATTTAAGGTCTTTGCCAATACTGTTGCTGATGGTAATTATGTTCGTGCAATTCGCGTTCCTGGTGGAGCAGACAAGTATTCCCGAAAAGATATTTCTAAGTATGAAGAATACATTAAGCGTTTTGGTGCAAAGGGCCTTGCATGGGTTAAGGTAACTGCTGATGGTTACAATGGTCCAGTTGCTAAGTTCTTAAATGATCAAGTTGCCCAAATCAATAAAGAAATGGATGCCAAAGAAGGGGACTTAATCCTCTTTGTTGCTGGTAGTTTCCACGTTGTATCAGATTCACTTGGCTACCTTCGTCGGGCAATCGCTGAAGAGCTAGATATGATTAAGCCTGACCAATGGAACTACTTATGGGTTGTTAATTGGCCAATGTTTGAATATGATGAAGGCTTTGGAAAGTGGATTGCCGCTCACCACCCATTTACGATGCTAAATGAAGAAGACTTACATTATCTTGAAGATGGGGAAGATCCTCATAAAGCTCATGCTCAAAGTTACGATATTATCTTGAATGGTAACGAGATCGGTGGGGGATCAATTCGTATCCACGATCCAAAGATTCAAGAAAAAGTTCTCAAAGCTCTTGGATATACAAAGGAACGTGCAGAAGCTCGCTTTGGATTCTTACTTAAGGCCTTAACAATGGGAATGCCACCTGAGGGAGGACTTGCCTTTGGTTTGGACCGATGGGTTATGTTACTAGCTCAAGCTGATAGTATTCGGGATGTTATTCCATTCCCTAAGAACTCGAAGGCAGTTGAACCATTAACGGCAGCTCCAGGCAAAGTTAGTGAACAACAACTTGATGATCTTAAAATTGAATTTGATGAAAAAATTGATTACAAGCTCGATCAAGATCCAGATGAACAATAAATAAAACAAAAATAATCCTCGTGAAAAGGTACTTGAAGTGTACTGTTCACGAGGATTATTTTATTTCAAAATCTTCTTCAAAAAGTCTTGTGCCCGGGGGCTAGTAGGGTGGGCAAAAAATTCCTCTGGATCTCCAGTTTCCTGAATATACCCATCTGCCATGAACCAGATTTGGTCTGCTACTTCACGAGCAAACCCCATCTCATGAGTAACAACCACCATTGTCATTCCCGATTCAGCTAAATCGCGCATTACTTTTAGTACCTCATCAACCATTTCAGGATCAAGGGCACTCGTTGGTTCGTCAAAGAGCATTACTGCTGGACTCATCGCAAGGGCCCGGGCAATTGCAACCCGTTGTTTTTGCCCTCCTGACAGTTGATTCGGATATTGTTGAGCCTTATCGCTTAAACCAACTTTTTCTAGTAGTTCCATCGCAGTTTTAGTTGCTTCTTTTTCATTGATATTTTTAACTTTAACTGGTGCAATTGTGATATTTTTAAGGACTGTCATATTAGGAAAAAGATTGAAGCTTTGAAAAACCATTCCCATCTTTTCTCGCAATTGGTCGAGTTTTTTATCACTTAAGCCAATCATATTCTGTCCTTCAAAAAGAACTTGTCCGCTTGTTGGTTGTTCGAGTGCATTTAAGCAACGGAGAAAAGTACTTTTACCTGCTCCTGAAGGGCCAATCACACAAACTACTTGGCCCTTATCAACATGTTCGGAAATATCTTTTAAGACAATATTATTTTTGAATTTTTTCTGTAAGTTTTTAATTTCAATCATTTTAGTGGGCATGTTTCATTCTCCCTTCAAAGTAAAGCAAAATCCTGGATAGTGTAAATGTGAGGATAAAGTAGATGATCATTGTGATGAATAGAGGTAAAACTCCTTTATAAGTTGCTGATTGCACTAATTGTGTTTGATACATCAATTCGGAAACACCAATCACAGAAACTAATGAACTATCTTTTAATAAAGTAATAAGCTCATTTCCTAATGCTGGCCAAATATTTTTAAGTGCTTGGGGCATAATCACATATCTGAATGTTTTGCTTTTACTCATCCCCAAGCTTCGAGCAGCTTCTGTTTGTCCAAGTGGAATGGATTGGATCCCAGAACGAATAATTTCAGCAACGTAGGCACCGGAATTTAGTGAAACGGCAATAATCCCAGCGAGGAGGGCCGGAAGTGATTGAATAATTGCGCCAATCCCAAAGTAAACAAACATGATTTGAACCATCATTGGCGTACCCCGAAGAAATTCAATGTAGCAAACAGCAATTGAATGTAAGAATTTGTTCTTTGAAAGCCGCATTAGTGCAAAGAGAGTTCCTAATAGGAAACCAAAAATAACAGAGACAACTGTAATGATTAATGTATATTTAATCCCTTTAGCAAAGTAACGCCAATAGCTAAGAACAGTATTTTGTTTTTTATAGCTCTTCATGTATTGTGAGGCTTCAGGAATCCATTTTTTATTAATTAGTTGTTCTTTATTAACTTTTTTAATTGTCTGGTTGGCGGCATTGACTAACGAGGTATCACCTTTAGGAAAGGCCATGGCAATTCCGCCAGCAGTATTTGGCAATTTCGAATTAAAGGCATAAAGATTTGAATTGTTGGCAGCATAGGCTTTAGCAGTAGCAGCATCCATTAAAATCCCATCATATTTATGAGATTGAAGTCCAATGACTAAGGAAGAAAGTTTAGCAAGCCCTTTGCCGTTTGCTTTAGGCATTTCCTTTGAAATCAGGGTTGATTGGAGTGTACCGTTTTGTGCTCCCACATTTTTCCCATTAAAACTTTTGACATTAACTAGCTTATCTTTATCTCCTTTATTAATTAAGAAGTAACTATCGCCGGAATAATATGTATTTGAGAAGTCAACGCTCTTTTTTCGTTCAGCTGTAACGTTCATTCCCGAAATAATAGCATCAATTTTACCTGTTTCCAGCGCAACTAGAAGTGAGTCAAAGTCCATGTTTTTAATAACTAGTTTTACTCCCAAGTCTTTAGCAAATTGTTTAGCAAGGGAAACCTCAAAACCGACATATTTAGTTTTTCCATTTTCTTTGGTTGTGAATTCGTAGGGTGGATAATCAGCACTCATTCCCACAACCAATGTTCCTTTTTGTTTAATCTTTTGCACTGAATCATTACTAGCGACTTGCGATGGATTATTGGCTGATGAAGAGCTAGTTGAACTGCTCTCGTTAGCAGCTAATGCAGTAATAGGTGTACATAATATCGGAAACGCAATTACCGTTAGCAGTAATAAATGTTTAAAACCTTTCATAGTTAATAACTCCTTTGAGAATAGTAAAATTAAATTGTTACTAAATATACACTTAAATGTTTATTTATGCAATATAAAATCTATAAATAGAATAAATATTCATATATTTGTATAATGATTAAAAGCGTTTACTTAGCTTATGGAGTAGTCAAAGAATAGGTGGATAAGAAATTTAAATTTTTATTTAAAAGTAATGTTGACAGGGTAGGCCATGTTGGGTAAAATAATTTTTGTAGTGAAAAGGAAGCAGTATGCCTGCTACCTCGATACGTAACTTTAAGCTCGGAGGGAGGGATCAACATGTCAAAAACAGTCGTTCGTAAGAATGAATCTTTAGACGACGCTCTTCGACGCTTTAAACGTTCAGTTTCACGTAACGGAACATTGCAAGAATATCGTAAACGTGAATTTTACGAAAAGCCAAGTGTAAAACGCAAGTTGAAATCTGAAGCGGCACGGAAGCGTAAGAATAAGCGCGGTCGTCGTTACTAAAAATGTGTGCTCTCACCTGTTGCCTGGTGAGAGCTTTTTTATATGAAAGGAAAGATAAATAATGAGCTTACTACAACAATTAACGTCAGATATGGTATCAGCAATGAAGAATCGTGATAAGGAAACATTAAACGTTGTCCGGATGCTTAAAGCAGCAGTTCAAAATGAACAAATTGAACTTGGCCACGATTTGAGCGCTAATGAAGAAATTGCGGTAATGGCACGTGAATATAAACAGCGTAAAGAATCGCTTGAAGAATTTGAAAAAGCTGGACGAGAAGATCTAATCAACCAAGCTAAAAATGAATTAGCAATTGTTGAAAAATATATGCCAAAGCAGTTATCAAAAGATGAAGTTACTAAGATTGTTAAGGAAGTAATTGATGAGCTTAATGCTTCTAGTATGAAGAACTTCGGACAAGTAATGGGGGCAGTTATGCCCAAAGTTCAAGGTCAAGCAGATGGAAAATTAGTTAACCAGGTTGTAAAAGAACAATTGAGTAAGTAATATCAGCTGTAAAAAAGAAAGTATGGGGATAAAGTTTCTTCATACTTTCTTTTTTTACTGTACATTTTTACTTTTTATCCTGAAATGTCAATTTAAATTAGAAAAAAGGTGAAAGTTGTTCTTCTGTGACATGACTCAAGAATACTTCTAATGGTGTACGATAATTAAGAGATTTTCGTGGGATATTGTTGCGACGATGCATTAGCTGAGTGACTAGTTCGTCTGGTAAATCGCGAAAATCTAGCTTTTTACTAAGACCATCACGACGCAAGAGGCCGTTATTATTTTCGTTTAACCCTCGTTGATTGGGAGCACCGACTTCCGCAAAATAGGTGTGAAGATCATACTTATTGGCTATTTCTCGCCATCCAGCAAATTCTTTCCCGTTATCAAAAGTAATTGATTTAACAAAGTGACGTGGCAGTTTAGCGAGCCATTGATCAAGCTGGCAATTCACTGCTTCGTCTGTTTTATGATGAATATTAAGGACAATCATTACTTTGGATTGTCGCTCTACTAGCGTCATTACCGCTCCGCGGTGAGCTTTACCTTGAACTGTATCAGCTTCAAAGTGCCCAAATTCATGTTGGTAATGCGGAAAATCACGATATCGTTGATAGATACTGCGTCCTAATTGGCCAGCTTTACCACGATGTTCCACATAGCCATTGGGATGGCGTTTTCCTTTCATCGGTAGCTGTTTAACGGAAAAGCCATACTGATTGCGGGCAAACATGCGATAAAGGGTGCGCATACTGCAGCTAATTGGGTGTTCATGACGACCAATAATAGTATCAGGAGTCCAACCTGCCTTGATTTGCGCATGGATATAGTTAACTTCGATAGTTGGCAGTTGGGTCTGCTTCCGACCACAACGACGCTTATGTCGCTGATAAGTCTGAAGATATTGGTCGATGGTTTTACCGTCGTTGAGGAAACGATAAACACGATAGATGGTTTCTTGACTACGCTGAAGTAATTTAGCAGCCCGATAAGCTTTAGTACCTTGATACCAAAAATCAGCTATGAGAGTTAATTCACGTGTGGTAAGATGTTTATAGGTCATTTGTGATTGCCTTTCTTTTGATTAGGGATATTCAAAAGTCTATCACAAATGGCTTTTTACTTTTTCTAACTTAATTTTACAAACGACGACTAGAATTAAGGTATATTCAAAAGAAAAATATGTGCACATCAGTAATTTATACAGCAGGTGATTATTACTTTGGCCGTAACCTTGATTTGGAAGTCAACCTTGGTCAAGAAGTAGTGATCACCCCACGTAATAAGACTTTAGAATTTCGGGAAATACCAAACCTTGAACACCATTATGCAATTATTGGAATGTCGATTGTTCGCGATGATTATCCATTATATTTTGATGGGGTAAATGAAAAGGGTGTTGGAATGGCAGGCCTTAATTTTGATGGTCCAGCTCATTATTTCCCAGTCCAAGAAGGAAAAGATAATATTGCATCATTTGAATTAGTTCCTTATATTCTTGCGGCTGCTTCCTCAGTTGCTGAAGCGAAGAAGTTACTTTCAAATGCAAACATTGCTAATATTAATTTTTCTGATAAACTCCAAGCTGCACCGCTACACTGGATTATTGCTGATAAAACGGGTGCTTCTGTGACTGTTGAATCCACCGCAAAAGGATTGAATGTTTATGATAACCCAGTTGGTGTTTTGACAAATAATCCGGAGTTTCCTCGTCAATTATTAAATCTTAGTAACTATCGTAGTGTTGCACCTGCTAATCCGGCTAACGTATTTGCACCTAATGTCGACCTACCAGTTTATAGCCGGGGCTTAGGGACCCATTTTCTCCCGGGAGGAATGGATTCTGAAAGTCGTTTTGTTAAGGCTACTTTCACTAAGATGCATGCCCCAGTTGGTAATTCTGAAGTTGAGAATATTACCAACTATTTCCACATTCTTCAATCTGTCGAACAACAAAAGGGTTTGGATGAAGTAGCACCGGATACTTTTGAATATACGATCTACTCTGATGGTTCAAACCTAAAGAAGGGCATTTTTTACTACAAGACTTACGAAAACAGTCAAATTAATGCAGTTGATATGCATAAGGAAGACCTTGAAGCATCAGAATTAATTACCTATTCAGTTCAAAATAAACAAATTATTAACCAACAAAATTAAATAATTATTCTATCTCTAAACTCTTTTTATGCATGAATAACTTATATTTTATGCATAAAAAGAGTTTTTTTGAAAAAATATGCTAAAACTATTGATTTTTATTCATAATAATCGTATATTTATAAACAACGAATTTCAAATGAGATGGAGGACGAGATTATGTCAAAAGAAAAAATTGTTTTAGCTTACTCTGGTGGTTTAGATACTTCAGTTGCAATTGCGTGGCTCAAAAATAAGGGGTATGACGTAATTGCATGTTGTATTGATGTGGGTGAAGGAAAAGACCTTGAAGCGATTAAGGAAAAGGGTCTCCAAGTTGGTGCGTGGAAGTCAGTAGTGATTGATGCCAAGCGTGACTTTGCTGAACAATTTGTATTACCAGCTCTTCAAGCCCATGCAATGTATGAGCAAAAGTACCCATTAGTTTCAGCACTTTCTCGTCCCTTAATCGTTCAAAAACTAGTTGCAGTTGCTAATCAATACGGTGCGACTGCTATTGCCCATGGTTGTACTGGAAAGGGAAATGATCAGGTTCGGTTTGAAGCAGGTATTCATGCTTTAGCACCAGATATGAAGATTGAAGATCCAATTCGGGATTGGCACTGGTCACGGGAAGAAGAAATTCAATACGCTAAGGATAATGGCATTCCTGTTCCAATCACAAAGGCTAGTCCTTATTCCATTGATGAGAACTTATGGGGCCGGGCAAATGAATGTGGAATTCTTGAAGATCCATGGGCTGCGGCACCTGCTGATGCATATGATCGGACAGTTTCAATTGAAGAAGCCCCTGATACCCCAACCACAATTGAAATTACCTTTAATGAAGGGGTTCCTACAGCAATTGATGGTGAAGAAATGCCGCTTGACCAGTTAATTATGAAACTGGACAAATTAGCTGGTAGTCATGGGATTGGTCGGATTGATCACGTTGAAAACCGGCTTGTTGGTATTAAGTCACGGGAAATTTATGAATGCCCAGCTGCAACTGTTTTATTGGCAGCCCATAAAGACTTGGAAGACCTGACCCAAGAACGGGAAGTAGCGCACTTTAAACCATTAATTGAACAAAAGATGAGTGAAATTATTTATAATGGGCTTTGGTATTCACCATTAATGAAATCTTTAGTTGCTTTTATTGATGAATCACAAGCGGTTGTTAATGGAGTGGTAAGGGTTAAATTGTTTAAGGGAAATGTAATTTGTGAAGGTCGGAAATCACCAAATTCACTTTATGATAAGAACTTGGCAACTTACACTTCTGCTGATGAATTTGACCAAGAAGCTGCTACTGGCTTTATTAAACTTTGGGAATTACCAGATAAGGTCTATGCTCAAGTACAAAACAAAAATAAAAAGAAAGTAAAGGAGAATACAAGCGATGCCTATTAAGAGAATGTGGGGTGGCCGGTTTGAAGAAGCCGGTGACCAACTAGTTAACCAATTTAATGCGTCAATCAGTTTTGATCAAGAAATGGCTCAAGAAGACATTGAAGGTTCATTAGCCCATGTAAAAATGCTGAAAGAAACACAAATTTTATCAGCAGATGATGCTGATAAGATTATTGCTGGACTTAAGAAGTTACGTGAGCGATTAACTAGTGAAGGACTCCCATTTTCGATTGACAATGAAGACATTCATATGAATATTGAGGCATTGCTGACAGAAGAAATTGGCCCCGTTGCTGGTAAGCTTCATACTGGGCGGAGCAGAAATGATCAAGTTGCAACTGACCTTCATTTATATGTAAAGAAGCGGTTGCCCATTATCATTAATGAATTGAAAAACTTACAGGCAGAATTAGTAGATAAAGCAGCAGAAAATGTTGAAACGATTATGCCAGGGTACACTCATATGCAACATGCTCAGCCAATTTCGTATGGGCACTATCTCATGGCTTATTTCCAAATGTTTCAGCGAGATGTTGAACGTTTTGAATTTAACCAGCAGCACACGGATTTATCACCCCTAGGAGCGGCTGCTTTAGCTGGGACCACTTTCCCAATTGATCGCCAATTAAGTGCAAAGTATTTAGGTTTTGCTGAACCATACCATAATTCACTGGACGCCGTTTCTGATCGGGATTTTGCCCTTGAATTTTTAAGTAACGCAAGTATTTTGATGATGCACTTGTCACGGTTATGTGAAGAACTGATTTATTGGTGTAGTTATGAATTTGGCTATTTAGAATTGGCAGATTCATATTCGACTGGTAGTTCGATTATGCCCCAAAAGAAGAACCCTGATATGGCAGAATTGATTCGTGGTAAAGTTGGGCGAGTTTATGGTGATCTTTTTGGCTTATTAACGACAATGAAGGGACTTCCGCTTGCTTATAACAAGGATATGCAAGAAGATAAGGAAGGCTTATTCGACGCGGTGAAGACGATTCTTCCAAGTATCAAGATCATGACCGGGATGATTGCCACCCTTCAAGTAAAGAAAGAAGCCATGGAGCATGCAACTCATCATGACTTTTCTAATGCCACTGAATTAGCAGATTATCTCGCTACTAAAGGAATTCCATTTAGAGAAGCGCATGAGATTGTCGGTGAACTAGTATTGAAGGGACTTAAGACAGGGACAAATCTTGTTGATATTCCATTAGACGAATATAAAAAGATTTCGCCCAAAATTGAAGAAGATGTTTATACCTGCTTACAACCTAAAGTCGCGGTTGAACGGCGGAATTCTTATGGTGGAACTGGTTTTGATCAAGTTCGTCAACAAATTAGAGATGCTAAGAAAATTTTAGAAGGTAAATAATTTCCACGATATCGTAACAATATTCGTAAAAAGAGGCTATCGAAAGTGATTAGCCTCAATTTTTTTGCTCAATAGTAACCCTTATATTGAATCGGGGTTTACTATTGAATATAATTAATGCAAAAATAAAGGATTTACGATAATGATTAGGGAAAAGATAAGTTTATCAATTTATGAAATGACTGTCGTTGCCATGATGATTGCAATTATTGTTATTTTAGGAGCAGTCCCGGGAATTCCGGTGGGGGTTATTCCGGTGCCGATTGTTCTACAAAACATGGGAATAATAATTGCTGGAGAATTACTTGGACCAAGATTAGGAACATTTGCTGTATGGCTCTTCTTGTTTTTAGTTGTGCTTGGATTGCCAGTGCTTTCTGGTGGACGCGGTGGAATGGTGACAATATTAGGCCCAACTGGCGGATATATTTTTGCTTGGTTATTTGTCCCATTGTTGATTGGTTTTAGTCTAAAATTAAGTTGGCATTATGGGATGACACAGGGGATAACTGAATTCCTAATTGTTTGGCTATGGGGTGTAATCTTTGTGGAAGGAGTCGGCGTAATCTGGTTAGCTAATCAATTACATACCACGCTTATTTCTGCCTTGGCTTCCAATGTTTTATTTGTTTTTGGCGATACAATCAAAGCACTTATTGCTGTCTCAATTACTCGCCGTTTACGACACATTAAGGTTTTTTGTTAAGGAGATGGTTAGAATGGTTCATTCGACGGCACAGAAAATTTTATGGCAATTACTTTCAGCACCAGATTCATGGATTTCTGGAAATGATTTAGCAAAGCGATTTAATATTAGTCGTGAATCTGTTTGGAAGGCCATCAACGGTTTACGAAAAAACGGAAATAATATTGAAAGTCGTAGAAACCTTGGATACCGTTTTAACGGAAATTCAAGGTTGAGTGCTGATATTATTGATTTTTATACTCATAATCACTTTAAGAATCGTCTTTACGTTGAAAATCAGGTTAGCTCAACTCAAAGCATCGCGAAAGCTTTTTTGAGTCACCACCTAGTTAGTGCGCCAACGGTATTTATCGCTGATCATCAAACTGCTGGCTATGGAAGACAGGGACGGTCCTTTTACTCTCCGGCAGCAACTGGCTTGTACTTTAGTATGATTCTGCCTAGCCCAACAGACAGACCACTACAAGCTGGGTTAATGACAACGACCTTTGCAGTTTTAATTGGGGAAGTTCTTAAACAATTTTTCCCTGCTCAAGACTTTCGGTACAAATGGGTCAACGATATTTATTTAAACCATAAAAAAGTCGGTGGAATTTTGACTGAGGCAGTAGTAGACCTTGAATCAAGAACAACGGCATCCTTAGTGGTAGGAATTGGTTTGAATATAACTACAAAAGAATTTCCGCTGGGCCTTAAAAATAAAGCGACAGGAATAGCACCAGCAGATCGTAATCTTTTAGTCAGCCGTCTTATTGAGACGATTGCTAATAATTATTCAGACTATGATAATCCTCAGTATCTTGAGCAATATCGCCAAGACTCAATGATTTTAGGACAGAAGGTGAACTTGTTAGTAAATGGTGAGGTTATTGCTGGAACTGCTAAAAAAATAGAAAATGATGGTGCGTTAACAATTCGCCTGGTAGACGGAAAAACGAAAACTTTTAATAGTGGGGAAGTAGTTAAAGTTAATTTTGAAAAATAACTTAGATCCCTTAGAAAAGCTTGCAGTGGTGAGGTTAAAAGTGATCTATGATACAATTATCATTAAATAAAGTCTGCTAAATTAAAGGAGATTGTATAGGTGGGAGAACAAAAAACGATTGAACAAACTTTTCAAATTGAAAGTCCAGAAATAGAAGTTGGCTTACTAGGAACACAGGATAAGTTTGTAAGCCTGATTGAACAAGGAATGGATGTTGAAATCCGACCATTCGGTGAAAATCTTAAAGTAAGGGGACAAGAAGAAGACGTTAAACTTACGATCGATGTATTTCGTGCCCTTATTTCGTTGCTAAATCAAGGGATCCGCATCCATAGTACAGATATTGTTAGTGCGATGAAGATGGCACATCGTGGAACACTGGAATATTTTGCTGACCTCTACAGTGAAACGATTATTAAGGACCGCCGGGGAAGAGCCATTCGGGTAAAAAATTTTGGTCAGCGGCAGTATGTTAACGCGATGAAGCATAATGATATTACGTTTGGGATTGGCCCTGCCGGAACAGGGAAAACTTACCTAGCAGTCGCAATGGCCGTGGCATCCTTAAAGCGTGGCGAAGTGGAACGAATTATCTTGACGCGACCAGCAGTTGAAGCTGGTGAAAGTCTAGGATTCTTACCTGGTGACCTTCGTGAAAAAGTAGATCCTTATTTACGACCAATTTATGATGCCTTGAATGATATTTTTGGAGCTGATCATACGCAACGGTTAATCGATCGGGGGATTATCGAAATTGCCCCTCTTGCTTATATGCGTGGACGAACTCTTGATGGAGCATTTGTAATTTTAGATGAAGCCCAAAATACGACTAATGCCCAAATGAAGATGTTCCTTACCCGTTTAGGCTTTGGTTCAAAAATGGTTATTAATGGGGATGTTTCACAAATTGACCTTCCACATGGGACGCGTAGTGGTCTTGTAAACGCGCAACGAATTTTGAATAATATTAAGTCAATTAAGTTTGTTAAATTTAGTGCAGAAGATGTTGTTCGTCACCCAGTTGTAGCACGGATTATTACTGCTTACGAGGACCAGACATCAAAGCGATTAGCAGAAAAAGATAAAGAGACAAAAGAGGAAAAATGATGGACTTGGAAATTTTCGATCAAACAACAGCACAGCTTCCAAATGAACAATTGGCGATGGTTAGGGACTTATTACAGTATGCTGCTAAAGAACTTTCCTTATCAGAAAATACAGAAATGTCTTTAACGTTTGTAAATAATCCAGAGATAAAAAAATTAAATGCCCAGTATCGTAATGTTGACCGGGCAACTGATGTTTTAAGTTTTGCCGCAGAAGAAGAGGGAGATGAAACACCAATTATTATGGATCCTGAAATGGCCGCTGAAATCCCTGTTAATCTTGGTGACTTATTTATTTCCATCGATAAGGTAGCAGAACAAGCAAAGTTTTTGGGCCATTCAGTTGATCGAGAGTTAGGATTTTTAGCTGTTCATGGTTTTCTTCACTTAAATGGATATGATCATGAACAGCCGGCAGATGAAGAAAAAATGTTTAAATTACAACGGGAGATACTAGACGGTTATGGACTCACGCGATAAACATCAAACTGAGAAAAATCATCACTTAATTCAAGCAATGCGTCACGCAATCGATGGAATTATCCAAGTATTACGTGAAGAGCGTAATATGCGGTATCATCTTTTAGCTGCCTGCTTGGCTATTATTATGTCGGCCTTATTGCAGATTTCAGCAATGGAATGGTTATGGATTTTATTAGCAATCTTTGTTGTTTTTACATCTGAATTTCTTAATACGGTTACCGAAGCTGTTACAGATTTGATTGTTGATCACCATTATGAATTAAATGTAAAAAAAGCTAAAGATGTTGCCGCTGGTGGCGTACTGATTTCAGCGATATTTTCGGTCTTGGTGGGTCTAATTATTTTTATTCCCCGTATATTAGCAATTATTAGATAGGAAGTTTTAATATGGATAATCCAAATTATAAGTCTGGCTTTGTGGCAATTATTGGGCGCCCAAATGTTGGAAAATCAACTTTATTGAATTATGTTGTCGGTCAAAAGGTAGCAATTATGAGTAATGTTGCACAGACAACGCGTAATAAGATTCAAGGAATTTATACAAGCCCAGAAGCACAGATTATTTTTATTGATACGCCAGGAATTCATAAACCATCTACTAAATTAGGTGATTTCATGGAAAAATCAGCAATGTCAGCATTAGATGAAGTGGATGCTGTCTTATTTGTTGTTAGTGCGACTGAGAAGCGCGGCCCTGGTGATGACTTTATTATTGAACGCTTAAAGAAAGTTAATCAGCCAATCTTTTTAGTTGTTAATAAGATCGATCAAATCAATCCCAATGATCTGCCTGAAATTGTTGATCAGTATAAAGATACCCTTCCATTTAAGGGAATTGTACCAATTTCGGCTTTGCAGGGAAATAATGTGAATAACTTAATCAATGATATTATTAAGGTTCTTCCCAATGGTCCGCAATACTACCCAGCCGATCAAGTAAGTGACCACCCTGAACGTTTTGTAATTGCAGAAATGATCCGTGAAAAGGTCTTTTTGCTGACGAGACAAGAAGTGCCGCATTCAGTAGCTGTTGATGTAACATCGATAAAGCGTGAGGATGAAAACCATATTCATATCTCAGCCAATATTATTGTTGAACGCCCGGGCCAAAAGGGAATTATTATTGGTAAGGGTGGAAAAATGCTGAAAAAGATTGGGACAATGGCCCGGCAAGATATTGAAAGATTACTTGGTGACAAAGTATTTCTTCAACTATGGGTAAAAGTTGTTCCTGACTGGCGTGATAAGTCTGCAATGCTAAAAGACTATGGTTATCGGAATAAAGACTATTAAAAGGATGATGGTTACATGGCACGCGTAACCACACAATTTACTGGGATCATTATGTACCGACAGGATTATCGTGAACGCGACCTATTAGTAAAAATGCTCACTGATAAGATTGGGCCGGCAATGTTTTTTGTAAAAAATGCTAAAAAACGTGGCTTTCGGATGACTGCTGATATCCTGCCATTCACCCATGGTACATACATTGGCTCGCTTGATGAAAATGGCTTAAGCTTTATTAATACAGCAAGTGATACTAGCCAATACAAGAATATTGCAAGTGACATTAGCAAAAATGCATATGTTACGTATATTTTGGCATTAGTTGACAATGCTTTTAATGACGGTCGAAGCATTGGTGGTTGGTTTAATCAAGTTGCTGCAGCCTTAGACTTAATCGAAAAAGGATTAGATGAGCAAATAATTACAAATATTATTGAAACACAGCTGTTAGTTGCTTTTGGTGTAGCACCAATTTGGGATCGGTGTGTTGTTTGTGGTCGCAATGATCTGGCTTTAGACTTCTCTGAACAATATGGAGGGATGCTTTGTCAGAATCACTGGTCACTTGATGAACATCGTCTTCACCTTGACCGTAAAACTGTTTATTATCTCCAACAGTTTGCCACAATTAACTTGCAGAAATTGAATTCTATTCGGATTAATCCAGCTACTAAACGACGCCTCCGACAAGTCTTGGATACTCTTTATGATAACGAGGTTGGACTAAACTTGAAGGCAAAACGGTTCATTAGACAAATGAATAAGTGGGAACAAAATATCGGAAAGTTATCAATGAACGATTGACATTTGTAAAATATTTTTCTATTATAAGAGCGTGTTTAATTGAATATTGGCAATGACAGAGATTATGGATAAACCAAATCAGCGATCAGGGGATAGTGCAAGCCTTGTAGTTTATTTATCCTTGGCACTCTAACAGCCGCTTAAACTAAGCTGTTTTACAGAGATGTAAAAAAGTAGGGTGGAACCGCGATTAACTTCGTCCCTACAGTATCAATTATTTGATACTGTAGGGACCTTTTCATTGAAAGGAGAAGTAAAGTATGACGAAAAAATTAACCGTGCAAGATATTATCTTTACATTGGAACAATATTGGGCAGATCAAGGCTGTATGTTAATGCAGGCTTATGATAACGAAAAGGGTGCGGGGACAATGAGTCCTTACACTTTCTTGCGGGCAATTGGTCCTGAACCATGGAATGTGGCTTATGTTGAACCTTCACGGCGGCCTGCTGATGGTCGTTATGGTGAAAACCCAAACCGGCTTTACCAACACCACCAATTCCAGGTATTAATGAAGCCTTCTCCTGATAATATTCAAGAATTATACTTAGGAAGTTTGAAAAAGTTAGGAATTGATCCTTTAGAGCATGATATCCGGTTTGTTGAAGATAACTGGGAAAACCCTTCAATGGGCTGTGCCGGTGTTGGTTGGGAAGTTTGGCTTGATGGAATGGAAGTTACTCAATTTACTTACTTCCAAGTCGTTGGAGAATTGCCAATGAGCCCAGTGGCCGCCGAAGTTACTTATGGACTTGAACGGTTGGCTGAATATATTCAAAACGTTGACTCAGTTTATGACTTAGAGTGGGCGGATGGTGTTCTGTATGGTGATATCTTCCAAGAACCTGAATATGAACATTCTAAGTATGCGTTTGAAGAAAGTAACCAAGATATGCTTCTGCTAGCCTTTAATGATTACGAAAAAGAAGCTAAACGTTTAATTAAGCTTGGATTAGTTCACCCAGCTTATGATTATGTTTTAAAGTGTAGTCATACCTTTAACTTGCTAGATGCGCGTGGTGCTGTTTCGGTTACCGAACGTGCTGGTTATCTTCACCGTATTCGAATTATGGCAAAATCAATTGCAAAAGCCTTTGTTGAAGAGCGGCGTAAACGTGGCTTCCCACTGATTCATGACGAAGCAGTTCGCCAAAAGACAGTTGAAGAATATACAAAAAAAGCGGAAAAAGCAAAGGAACGGGCCGCAAAGCAAGCAGCTAAGAAAGCACAAAAGGGGGAAAAGTAAGATGGCAAATACATACTTATTAGAAGTCGGTGTTGAAGAAATGCCTGCTCACGTTGTAACACCAAGTATTAAACAGTTACACGAACGAGTAGAAAAGTACCTTAAAGAACAACGGATTACTTTTGATGATATTCAAGAATTCGCTACTCCACGACGGATGGCATTACTAATCCATGGCTTAAGTGATAAGCAACCTGATATTGATGAATCAGTTAAGGGTCCTGCAAAAAAGATTGCGCAAGATGCTGATGGTAATTGGACCAAAGCTGCAATTGGTTTTACCCGGGGACAAGGTGCCTCTGTTGAAGATATTGAATTCAAAGAAGTAAAAGGCGTTGAATATGTTTTTGTTGAAAAGCATATTGCTGGAAAAACTGTTGCTGAAGTTCTTCAAGGATTACCAGCAGTTATTACTTCGATGACATTCCCAACCTTGATGAAGTGGGGCTACAATAACTTACAATTTATTCGTCCGATTCGGTGGCTAGTTTCATTATTAAATGATGAAGTCGTTCCATTTAATATTTTAGACGTTGAAGCTGGTCGAGAAACACAAGGTCACCGGTTCTTAGGTCATCCAGTTGAAATTGCTAAGGCTGATGATTATGAGGAAACCTTAAATAATGATTTCGTTATTGCTGATCAAACAAAGCGAAAGAATTTAATTAAGGATCAAATTACTAAGATTATTAATGAGAACAACTGGCAAGTTGATTGGGATGAGGACTTACTAGAAGAAGTCAATAACCTAGTTGAATGGCCAACTGCCTTTGCTGGATCTTTTGATGAGAAGTACTTAGCATTACCTGACCCGGTCCTAATTACTTCCATGAAGGATAATCAACGATTCTTCTGTGTACGGGATAAAGATGGTAACCTCTTATCGCACTTTATTTCTGTTCGCAACGGTAACACAGACTACCTTGATAATGTTATTAAAGGAAATGAACGGGTTCTTGTTCCTCGTCTTGAAGATGCTCAATTCTTCTATCAAGAAGACCAGAAGTTGACAATTGATGAATATGTGGAACGGCTTAAGAAAGTTAGCTTCCATGATAAGATTAGTTCAATGTATGACAAAATGCAGCGGGTCGCAGTGATTGCGAATGTTCTCGGTAAGCAACTAAATCTTTCAGATGAAGAACTAGCAGACCTTGATCGAGCAGCACATATTTATAAATTTGACCTTACTACGCAAATGGTGGGTGAATTCGCTGAGTTGCAAGGAATTATGGGTGAAATTTATGCTAAGCTATTCGGTGAAAAAGATGATGCTGCCACAGCTATTCGTGAACACTACATGCCAATCTCTGCAGAAGGAGAATTGCCACAAACTAAGATTGGAGCGGTCTTAGCAATTGCCGATAAACTTGACAGTATCATGAGCTTCTTTGCAGTTGATATGATTCCAAGCGGTTCAAATGACCCTTATGCTTTACGTCGGCAGGCATTTGGAATTGTCCGGATCATCGCCGATCGTGGTTGGAACCTTCCATTATTAAGTATTCAATCAGAAATTGCCCCTGCCTTTGAAAACGCTGAAATCAATGTTTCCTTTGATTTGAATAAAAATAGTGATGAAGTCCGTTCATTCTTCTTGGACCGGATTAAGCAATTATTTCATGGTCAAAAGGTTCGTCATGATATCATTGATGCAGCTACCGATACTCGTCAAAATGATATTGCTAATATCCTTGAAGCTATTCAAACTATCGACGATCATAAGGATGATGATAACTTTAAAGAAGATATTGAAGCTCTTACCCGGGTATTACGGATTGCAAAGAAGGATAAACGTCCAGTTAGTGAGCTTGTAGTAGATCCTAATTTATTTGAGAACCCATCTGAGGCTAAGATGCATACTGCTGTTTTAAAATTGATTAAGGAAAATCAACAGACAGTAAGTGAAAACTTTGCAGCCTTACGGACTTTAACACCAATAATTAGTGAATATTTTGATGAAAATATGATTATGGATAAGAATGAAGATATTCGTAATAATCGTTTGGCCCAATTAAGTATTTTGGCTAATCAAGCATCATTAATTGGTAACTTGGATAACTTGATTGTAAAATAAGACGTTTTAATTGTATTGCTGCTAACTTGTGGTATTATAGATACTAGTTAAATGTAAAAATAGGTGGAGGTCGCATTCCGTTAGGTTGCGACCTTTCATTTCGTTGCTGTTCGCTTACTAAATGAGGTGGATCAATGGCAAAGATACCGCGTAATGTAATTGATGAAATACGAAATTCAGTTGATATTGGTGATGTAATTGGGCGCTATGTCCAACTGCATCAGGCTGGAAAAAATCTAATTGGGTTATGTCCCTTTCATGATGAAAAGACCCCCTCTTTTTCGGTGAATGAGGAAAAACAATTTTTCTATTGTTTTGGATGTCACCGGAGCGGAAATGTATTTCAATTTTTGATGGAGTTAAAGCATATCGATTTTGTCGATGCAGTTAAGGAGATCGCTAACGATAGTAATATCAAGATTCCTGAACAATATGTTAGCGTTCCGGCTAAACCATTAAATAACGAGAATCGAGAGCTGTTTGATCTTCATGATAAAGCGGCTAAACTTTATCACCATATATTGGTAAATACACCGGCTGGGCAAGTTGCACTTAATTATTTAAAAAAACGGGGAATGAGTGAGGAGCTGATTGAACAATTTGGTTTAGGCTATGCTCCTGATCAGCGAATCTTGAAGCCTTTCTTCCAACAGCAAAAGGTTGATTACCAACTACTAAGAAAAAGTGGACTTTTTAGTGAAGATCAACAAGGAGAGTTACGAGACCGGTTTATTGAACGGATAATGTATCCAATAAAAAATGGTCAAGGACAGGTAATTGCTTTTTCTGGGCGATTAATTGATACCAGTAAAACGAATTTACCCAAATATTTAAATAGTCCTGAGACACCGATTTTCAATAAACGGCGAACATTATTTAATTTTGATGTTGCACGAAAAGCAGCCCGCAAAGATGGTCGATTATACTTATTTGAGGGATTTATGGATGTAATCTCGGCCTTTGCTGCAGGGATCGAAAATGGAATTGCTTCAATGGGAACTAGTTTTACCGAAGAGCAAGTAGCGATTATTGGTCGAGCAACTAGACAATTAGACATTTGCTACGATGGAGATCAACCGGGACAAAATGCAATTGACCGTGCAATTAGCCTCGTTAATGATCATCGACCTAATCAGTTGCAGGTAAAGGTTGTCCAATTGCCGGCTGGGATTGATCCAGATGAATATGTTCAAAAGTATGGTCCACAGCAATTCAATGCCTATCTTACGAATAAGGAAGAAACAACAACAGAATTTTACCTGCGCTTTTTAAGAAATGGGAAAAATTTAGATAATCAGAATGAACTAATGCAATATCTTAACCAAGCGCTGAAGGTAATTGCTCAGGTTCAAGCTCCCTTAGAAGAAGATATGTACTTGCAACGGTTGGCAAGTGAGTTCAATTTAGATCGGCAAACCTTAAAGACGCAGTTAGATCAATTGCGACAGCAACTAGGAATTCATAATCAGCCATGGATTAAGCAACAGCCTTCACTAGTGCGTCATCAACAGTTTCAACAAACTAGTGAAGAAGAACATCGAAAAGTTAAACTTAGTAGGACGGAATTAGCGGAACAGATCTTACTAAGGTATATGCTATATGATCGTGAAGTGTGGATACATGTAACATCAGATCACAATTTTCATTTTGCGCATGAAAAATATCAAACCTTGTATTTATTAGCGGCAAGTTATTTTTCTGAAAACGGCTCGTATTCAACTGCTGACTTTCTTGATTATTTAGATGAAAGTAGTCTACAAGGTACTCTTGGGCAAATTGAAAATTTAAATGTTGACCAAGAAGTGGATATGCGGGCAATTGATGATTGTATCCATATGATCGCAGAACAAACACCGTTAGCTGCGCAAATTGCAGATAAGCAAGCCCAGTTAAAAGAAGCTAATTCATTGCATAATACAGAATTAGCTACGCAATTAACGATTGAACTGGTAAAATTATTAAAGCAGCAGCAACGCTTAAAAACGGAGGAGACTAATTAATATGGCAAAAAGCAAGAAAAAAGACATTGTTATTTCTAACAGCGCCGATTTCGACCAACAAGAATGTGACACCGCAGTTGGTAAGTTAATTCGTAATTACAAGAAGCAAAAGCAGATTGAATACGACGAATTAACTACTAAAATTGCTAAACCATTTGAATTGAACGCTGATGGGATTGATAATTTACTTCAAAATATTGAAGATGCCGGAATTAGTGTTGTCGATGAAAATGGGGATCCAGATCCTCGTGCTTTAAAAGCTACTGAAAAATTATCACAATCTGCAATGAAGGATACATCAGCACCAACTGGGGTTAAAATTAATGATCCTGTACGGATGTATTTGAAAGAAATTGGTCGTGTAAACCTTTTGACGGCTGATGAAGAAGTCCAGCTTGCTTTACGGATTGAAAAAGGTGATGAAGTAGCTAAACAAGAGCTAGCTGAGGCGAACTTACGGTTAGTTGTTTCAATTGCAAAGCGTTATGTTGGTCGTGGGATGCAGTTTCTTGATTTAATCCAGGAAGGTAACATGGGACTTATGAAAGCCGTTGAAAAATTCGATTACCGGCGAGGATTTAAGTTCTCTACTTATGCTACCTGGTGGATTCGTCAGGCTATTACGCGGGCGATTGCTGATCAAGCCCGGACAATTCGGATTCCGGTTCATATGGTTGAAACTATTAACAAATTAATCCGGATTCAACGGCAATTACTTCAAGATTTAGGTCGTGAACCGTTACCAGAAGAAATTGGTGCAGAAATGGATATGCCAACTGAGAAAGTGCGGAATATTCTTAAAATTGCTCAAGAACCAGTTTCACTTGAAACGCCTATTGGTGAAGAGGATGATTCTCATTTAGGGGACTTTATTGAAGACCAGGATGCAACGAGTCCAGCTGACCATGCTGCTTATGAAATGATGAAAAAGCAGCTTGAAAATGTTCTGGATACATTAACCGATCGTGAAGAGAACGTCCTTCGGCTTCGGTTTGGCTTAGATGATGGTCGAACACGGACCCTTGAAGAAGTCGGAAAAGTCTTTGGGGTAACGCGGGAACGGATTCGTCAGATTGAAGCTAAGGCGCTCCGAAAATTACGCCACCCATCACGTTCTAAGCAATTAAAAGATTTCTTAGAATAAAATATATATATACGTAAAAAGATGAATTTACACAAAAAGCAACTTGAGTTAATTAATTATCTTAAGCTGCTTTTTAATTTTATTTAAAATAAATGAGAGAAATCTTATTTTTATATTGAAAACATTCAATTGTTCGGGTAAAATTTTTATAAAGCGTTTTTTAAATCTATTATAAATAAAAATTGAGGAGAGATCGAACAATGCCAGAACTATCTGCTGATTTATATGGAACTGTTAGTCATAAGTTAGATGCGTTACAGCCATCAGGTATCCGTGAATTCAACAAAGAAGTTTCAAAGATTCCGGGGATTATTAAATTAACATTAGGAGAACCAGACATGGCAACTCCTGAACACGTTAAGCAAGCAGCCATTAGAAGTATTGAGGAAGATGATTCTCATTATGCTCCACAAATGGGAAAGCCAGAATTACTTGAAGCAATCAGTGATTATATTCAGAATACTCGTGATGTGCACTATGACCCACAAACAGAAATAATTGCGACTGTAGGAGCAACCGAAGCCCTCGATGCAACCTTATTTGCAATTCTTAATACTGGAGATAAAGTTGTGGTTCCTACCCCGATTTTCTCCCTATATTTCCCATTGATTGAAATGACAGGAGCAACGGTTGTTCAGGTTGATACTTCAGCAGATAATTTTGTTTTGACTCCAGAAAAACTTGAAGAAGTCCTTGAAGAAGAGGGGAAGGGCGTCAAAGCCGTTATTCTTAACTACCCAAGCAACCCAACTGGTCGTGAATATCCTCAGGAAGTTCTAGCAGGATTAGCTGAAGTAATTAAGAAGCATCATTTATATGCGATTGCTGATGAAATCTATAGCGAATTAGTCTATGGGGTAGAGCACTATTCAATTGCTACCATGATTCCGGAGCGGACGATTTTCATCTCTGGACTTTCAAAATCTCACGCAATGACTGGTTACCGTTTAGGATATGTTGCTGCTCCAGCTAAAATCATGGCTAATATTTCAAAGATGCATGCTTTCTTAGTCACAACAGTAACTAATAACGTTCAAGTTGCAGCGGCTGAAGCACTGACAAATGGTTTGGATGATACATTGGAATTTCGAAAGATTTACCAGCATCGCCGTGATTTACTCGTTGCCGGTCTTAAGAAATTAGGCTTTGAAATGTTAACTCCTGAAGGGGCCTTTTACCTTTTTGCTAAGATTCCAACCCAATTCGGAACTGACGACGTTGCCTTTGCAAAACAGCTTGCTAAAGAAGCAAAAGTTGGAGTAACACCAGGTAGTGCATTTGGTAAGGGTGGCGATGGTTATGTTCGTCTGTCATATGCCTCCTCTGATGAAAACCTAACAGAAGCCATTAAACGGATTGGTGAATTTTTAGACCATCTTGCGTAAATTATAAGGAAGTAAGAATAGGACTCCTAAGTGGGTGCTATCTTGCTTCCTCTTTTTGTTATAATTAATTTATTAAATAGATAAAGGAATGATTTTTGTGGATGAAAAGCACTTATCAGCACGTTTAGCATGTGTTGCTTCCCTTGTTCCAGCAGGTGCGCGGGTGGCTGATATTGGTTCTGACCATGCGTATTTACCAGCAGCATTAGTGTTAGATGGTAAAATTGATTTTGCAATTGCTGGCGAAGTAGTAAAGGGTCCTTATGAAAATGCTGTTCATGAAATAAAAGACCACCAATTAGAAGGCGAGGTTATCCCACGGTTGGCAGACGGCTTAGCAGCGATTGAACCGGCAGATAAAGTCGATACAATTACGATTGCCGGAATGGGTGGGAGTTTGATTGCTTCTATTTTAGAGAAAGGCAAGGATAAGTTAACGGAAATTAAGCGACTTGTCCTGCAGCCGAATGTAGGGGAAAGTCAATTGCGTGAATGGTTAATGAATAATCATTACCAAATAATGACCGAAAAAATAATTGAAGAAGACAATCATATTTATGAAATTATCGTTGCGGAGCCATCAGTTGTCCCGTTTAGATACAGTAAGTATGAACTTGATTTTGGTCCATTTTTATTGGAAAACAAAGGCCCTATTTTTAAGAAAAAATGGCAAGAATATCTTCAACGTGAAGCCCATGTTATTGATCAGATGCAAAAGGCTCAACAGCCACCAGTAAAAAAGATTAATGAGATAAACCAGTTTTTATCACAAGTAAAGGAAGCGATCGCCGATGACAACCGGTAACCAATTAATTGCTCGTTTTGAAAAATTTGCTAATCCGCAACTAGCAGAAAAATGGGATCATGTCGGCCTGCAAATTGGCAATCCAGATCTACCAATTACTCGACTAATGACAACTCTTGATGTTCGCCCGGAAGTGGTTGATGAAGCAATTGAGCAAAATGCTGACTTTATTTTTGCTCATCATCCCATTATGTTTCACCCAGCAAAAGATCTAGATACGCGAGATCCGCAAAACGCAATGTACGCTAAACTTTTGGCGAATAATATTACTGTTTATGCAGCTCATACTAATTTGGATACTGCTAATGGCGGAATGAATGACTGGTTAGCAGATCAACTTCACCTAACTAATACTGTGCCTTTAGTGCCTGCAGGAAATGATCCAATAAGCGGTGAACCAGTTGGCATGGGGCGTGTTGGTAAGCTGGCTGAACCATTAACACCGCAAAAATTTGCAAAATATTGTATGGATGTTTTTGGCATCCGAGGATTACGGTTAATTGTCAACCCGCTTGACCGAGAAAAAGAGATTAAACGTGTTACAGTACTTGGTGGTGCTGGTCAAGACTTTTATCAACAAGCTCTTGAAGCTGGAGCTGATGCTTATGTCACTGGGGATGTAAGTTACCACTTTGCGCACGATATGATTGCTAATCACCTTGTTGTTATTGATCCTGGACATCATATTGAAGTGGTAGCTGCCCACCAGCTTGCTAACTTAATCACCCAGTGGAAGAATGAAAATAATTGGCAGTTTGAGGTGCTAGAGAGTAGAGTTAATACAGAGCCGTTTACTTTTATTACTAAATAGGATTTAGATAAGGAGATGCTAATCATGAGTGAGGAAAAGTATGAGGGGTTATTACCACGTTTTTTGAAGTATGTTAAAACTGAAACAAGGTCAAATCCAGATTCAAAAACAAATCCTTCTGATCCTAAGGAAACTGCATTTTTAAATGAATTAAAAGATGAACTGATATCTTTAGGGTTGAGTGATGTTCATATTAATCCACAAAGTTCATATTTGGTCGCCACAATTCCAAGTAATATTGACAAAGATGTGCCAACGGTTGGCTTCATTGCCCATATCGACACTGCAGATTTTAATGCTCATAATGTTAATCCACAGATTGTCGAAGATTACGATGGCAAGTCAGATATTAAGCTTGATAAAGATGGCCAATATGTCTTAACTACTACTGAATTTCCATCATTGAAAAAATATCAGGGCAATACTTTAATTACTACTGACGGGTCTACTTTACTTGGGGCTGATGATAAGTCAGGAGTAGCGGAGATTGTTACAATGGCTGCTTACCTGATGGCTCACCCTGAAATCAAGCACGGAACAATTAAGATTGGCTTAGGACCTGATGAGGAAATCGGTACCGGGGCTGATCATTTTGATGTTAAGGATTTTGGGGCCAATTTTGCCTATACGGTTGATGGTGGCCCACTTGGCGAATTGGAATATGAAACATTTAATGCAGCTCAGGCGGAAATTGAGATTCAAGGAAAAGATGTTCACACTGGGGTTGCAAAAGGAACGATGATCAATGCTATTCAGGTTGCAATTGACTTGCAAAATAGTTTGCCAGCCCATGATCGAGCAGAACGGACAGATGAACGGCAAGGATTCTATCACTTATACAAGTTTGATGGAACTGTTGATCATGCTTCAATGACTTATTTAATTCGCGATCATGATAAGCAAATATTTATTGAACGGAAGCATTTACTTGAACGGATTGTTGCTGGCTTAAATGATGAACTTGGTGCAGATCTAGTAACGATGAATCTTTATGACCAATACCACAACTTAAAAGATGCGCTTAAAGATCACATGGAAGTTGTTGAAATTGCAAAGAAAGCTATGGAAAATCTAGACATTAAACCTGATATCTATCCAGTTCGTGGCGGGACGGATGGTTCAACAATTTCTTATAAGGGCTTACCAACTCCTAATCTTTTTGCTGGTGGAGAAAATATGCACTCACGCTTTGAATATGTATCACTGCAAACGATGGAGCGCGCATTGGACACCCTGCTTGAGATTGTGCGGTTGACTGCCGAAGAAGATAAATAAATTAAAAAGGATCGAGCCATTTTGGACTCAATCCTTTTTAATTAATCTTCATTTTTGCTAGGATTTGCATCTGCGGTAATTTTATCCACACAATTGATAACGACTAATCCCATAATTACAGAACACCAGCCGACAAGGGTGTAGTCTGGTGTCATCGATTCTAGTTGACTTGTGATGTAAGCTAGGACCTCACCCAGAATAAGTGCCCAAATACCAGCCACGATATTCTTTGATAAAAAGTTCATGTTGGTCATCCCCTTTGAAGTCATACCATATTCTAGCATATTTATTAATGCTTTTGAAAGGGTAGGGTTAATTTCTCTATTTAGTCTGATTTGATATAATTTTATTGAGAGGTGAAATGAAGTGGATTTTACGCCCTTAGATGTTAAGAGTAGTTATAGTTTGCTAAAAAGTCCAACCCGGATTTCTGACCTAGTTACAACGGCTAAGGAACGAGGGTATAAGGCATTAGCGTTAACAGACGAAAATGTTTTATATGGGGCTGTCGAATTTTATAATGCAGCAAAAAAAGCAGGAATTAAACCCATTCTCGGCTTGCGGCTGGTGGTTGCATTAAATGAGACAGATGGTACCAAGCTAGATTTAGTATTTCTAGCTAAGAATCAACGAGGGTATCAGCATCTGATGGATCTATCGACGCTTCAGCAAACACAAAAAGATAAAAAAGTACCTTTAACGGTTGCGCAAATTAGTCCTTTATTGGATGATTTGTTTATAATTATTCCCCCACAAAGTACGGTTTTTAGTGTGCTTGCTCAGCCAACATCAATTTTAACTGAGCTTGCTAATCTGGGGGATGATGATAGCGTCCTGTTAGGAGTCAATTCGCGGTTAGATGATGTTCAAATAGATACCTTGCAGCAATTATCAAAACAATTATCTTTACCATTAGTAGGGACGTCTCCAGTTGATTATTTAAATGCTAATGATCTTTTTGCTAGTCGGGTTTTACAAGCAATTGATGCCGGCGTTGAGTTAAAGGATCCGACGATAGAAGCGGGGCGAAGAGGACAACATTATCTCCATTCGAAAGAACAGGTTGTCCAAGATTACGAGGCAAGGGGGATTAGTGCAGCCGCGCAAAAGACAGTTGAAGTGGCAACACTGTGCAACGTTGAACTTCAATTTAGGGCCCCAGTCCTTCCTCATTTTAAAAATCAAGCAGGGATATCATCGCAACAATATTTACGTTCTCTATGTATTCAAGGATTGAAAAAAAGACGAGTTGCACCAGGAAAAACTATTCAACAGTACCAAGAACGTTTAGCAATGGAATTAAAAGTAATTCATGAAATGGGCTTTGATGATTATTTCTTAATTGTATGGGATGTAATGAATTTTGCTCACCAGCAAAAGATTACGACCGACCCTGGACGGGGATCAGCTGCGGGATCATTAGTTGCCTATGCCTTAGCAATTACAGAGGTTGATCCTTTGCAATATGACTTATTATTTGAACGCTTTCTGAATCCAGAACGAGCCCAAATGCCTGATATTGATTTAGATATTCCTGATAATCGGCGTGATGAAGTCTTGCAATATGTACATCAAAAATATGGTCACCAACGCGTAGCCCAAATTATTACTTTTGGGACATTGGCTGCTAAACAGGTCGTTCGTGATGTGAGTCGGGTCTTTAACTTACCCCGTTACGATATGCAAAGGTTAATCGATACATTACCGCATGGCCTTCACGTGACACTTAAAGATGCGTTAAATGAGTCGCAACAATTAAAAAATCTTCTTGACGATAATCCTAAATTTCGTTTGCTAATTCAAGTTGCACAGCAATTAGAGGGATTGCCGCGGCATTATTCAATTCACGCGGCAGGAATTGTCCTTTCTGAGCAGCCGCTACATGAAGTTGTACCGTTGCAGGATGGTAGTGATGGCTTATTAATGACGCAGTTTGCCAAAGACACAGTAGAAGCGCTGGGACTATTAAAAATGGATTTCTTGGGATTGAAGAACCTTTCAATCATGGATAATACCCTTCAAATGATTCGGCAAGAAGATCCCAATTTTGATTTACAAAAAATTAACTTTAATGATCCGTTGACTCTCCAACTATTCCAGCAAGGAAAAACTGAAGGGATTTTTCAATTTGAATCTAGTGGGATCAGAAATGTATTGGTCAATCTTCATCCAACGAATTTTGAAGATATTGTGGCAGTGAATGCACTTTATCGTCCAGGTCCAATGGAAAACATTCCTCATTTTACCGCCCGCAAAGCTGGAAAAGAGAAAATTACTTATCCTGCTCCTTCACTTGAAAAAATTCTGGGACCAACTTACGGTATTTTGGTCTATCAAGAGCAGGTAATGCAGCTGGCCTCGGTAATGGCTGGTTTTACCTTAGGAGAAGCGGATCTTTTACGCCGGGCAATGAGTAAGAAGAAAAAGGCCACAATGGAGGATATGCGGACAAAATTTATTGCCGGCGCAACAGAACACGGCTATTCAGCACAAGTTGCTCACCAGGTATTTGAATATATTGATCGCTTTGCTAATTATGGGTTCAATCGTTCGCATGCAGTTGCTTATTCTATGATGGCGTTTGAGATGGCGTATTTGAAAGTTCATTACCCTGCAGCTTTTTTTACTACCCTAATGAATGCAGAAACTAATATTGAGAAATTGAAGCGTCACGTGGGGGATGCAAAGCAATTTGGCGTCAAGATTAGTGGCCCGCGAATCAATATAAGTGAGAGTAGTTTTCTATTACATGATGGGACAGTTTACTTTGGCTTTTCTGCTATTAAAAGAGTACGTCGTGATTTTGTCGCCGCAATTCTTGAAGAACGACAGGAAAATGGCAAGTTTACAGATCTTCGCAATTTTATTACCCGCATTCCAGAACGTTGGCAAAAGCAAGAATTAATCGAACCATTAATCTATAGTGGGGCCTTTGATAATATGGGTTACAACCGGGCTGAGATGATTGATGCCCTTCCTAAATTAATTTCCGGGATTGAGTTGTTTGCCGGTTTTGCTAGTTTTGACGATCCAGCTCTCCAAACGGCAATCGACCAACGAAACGAATTCCCTCTGTTGACCCGTTTAACGAAGGAGAATGAATACTTAGGAGTATATCTTTCCGGCCACCCGGTTACTCAATATTACCAATTAGGACAGCAGCTCCATGCAACTAAAATTGATGATTTATACCCGAATTCAGAAGCGACGATAATTGTCCTTACAAATCACGTTAAGACTATTTATACTAAACGTGAGCATCGAGAAATGGCCTTTGTTAATGGAACAGATGAGACTGGAGCAGTTGATATTACTGTCTTTCCTAAACAATATCAGCAGTTCAAAGAGCAACTAGAAACAAATAAGATCTTAATTGTCAGAGGCCGAGTAGAATATCGGGAGGGACGAGGCCTACAATTAGTTGCTAACCAATTGCAGGATGTTAAAAAAGTTCAACAGGAGCGCCCTAGTCAACGATGGGTTTTACGAATCTTACCGTCATTAGACACTGAGATGGTGCATCGAGAGTTAAATAATATTTTTAATGAGTATCATGGTTCAATTCCTGTCTTGTTGTTTTATCCAGCAAACGATAAGAAGATCCTACTTGATCAAAAACGATGGTTAAAAAATTCTCAGAAAGCAAAAAAGGCGCTTGTTGCCATTCTTGGCCAAGAAAACGTTGTCTTACAACAGCTTAATAGTAATCACTGAAAGCTCTAAAATTAAATAACAGTTAGAAAAAATAACTAATTTTAGAATGATAGCGCTTTTTTAAAACCTTTTGCATAAAAAATAAAGACACGTTATTTGAAAAGTGCTATCATAACAGTGTGCAAATGAGGCATACAATTACAGATCGTGATTGATGCTATAGATGCAAAAGGAGAGATTCATTTATGAAGAAAACCAAGATTGTAAGTACACTTGGTCCTGCAAGTACTGATGTTGATACGATCGTTAAGTTGATCAATGCGGGAGCTAACATTTTCCGTTTCAACTTCTCACACGGTGACCACCCAGAACACTTGGGTCGGATCGAAAACGTACACAAGGCTGAAGAAATTACTGGCAAGCACGTTGGTCTTATGCTTGATACTAAGGGTGCCGAAATTCGGACTACTGTTCAAAAAGAAGGTAAGATCAACTTTGAAATTGGCGACAAGGTTCGCATTTCAATGGATCCTTCAATTGAAGGTACTCATGACAAGATTGCTGTTACCTACCCAGGCTTATACGATGATACTCATGTTGGTGGCCATGTTCTTTTTGATGATGGTTTAATTGACATGGTTATTGATGAAAAAGACGATGCAAACAAGGAACTTGTATGTCACGTCTTAAACCATGGTGTTCTTGGTTCTCGAAAGGGTGTTAACGCCCCTGGTGTATCAATCAACTTACCAGGTATTACTGAAAAGGACAGTAGCGATATTCGTTTTGGTTTGGAAAACAAGATCAACTACATTGCTGCATCCTTCGTTCGTAAGGCTCAAGATGTTCTTGACATTCGTGAATTACTTAAGGAAAAGAACATGGAAGATGTTCAAATTTTCCCTAAGATTGAATCTCAAGAAGGTATCGACAACTTTGAAGAAATCATCGCTGTTTCTGACGGTTTAATGGTACCTCGTGGTGATATGGGTGTTGAAATTCCTGCCCAAAATGTGCCAATTGTTCAAAAGCACATGATCAAGCGTTGTAACGAATTAGGTAAGCCAGTTATTACTGCTACCCAAATGCTTGACTCAATGCAAGAAAACCCACGTCCAACCCGTGCCGAAGTATCAGACGTTGCTAACGCCGTATTTGATGGTACTGATGCTACTATGCTTTCTGGTGAAAGTGCTAACGGTGACTACCCAGTTGAATCTGTTGCAATGATGAACGACATTGATATCAAAGCTGAAAACCACCTTTGGGAATTCGGTACTGAAAAGTTCGATTGGGACAAGTCTGACGTAACTGAAACTATCGGTTCTGCTGTTGCTAACGCAGCTAAAGACTTAGACATTCACACAATTGTTGCTTACACTGCTTCAGGCTACACTGCTAAGATGATTTCTAAGTACCGTCCTAACGCTGATATTGTTGCATTAACTCCAAACGAACGTGTAGAACGTGGACTTATGATCAACTGGGGTGTTCAACCATACGTTGTTGATGAAATGAAGAACACTGATACAATGTTCGACTTAGCTGCTAAGAAGGCTGTTGAACTTGGCTTTGCTAAGAAGGGCGACAAGATCATTATCGTTGCCGGTGTTCCTTTGGGTGTACCAGGTGCAACTAACATGATGCGTGTTAAGACTATCGACTAATATTTTATAATATTGTCTGCGAAAAGATCGGTCATTGGTAACCGGTCTTTTTTTATACCAATGATAATCATTGATCTTACTAGCAAAATAAGCTTTTACCGTGTAAAATCGATATAGAATAAAAAAGGATAAGTGATAAAAATGAATTCAGCATTAGGAAAAGTTGTTACGGCGGTAATGATTGATGAAAATGATACCGATTACTTTGTTCAACCAGATCGTAATGGGCAAACGTATCGATTACCGAAAAGCGAAAGTCCTCAAGAATTACATATTGGTGGACAGGTGCGCGGCTTTGTTTATGAAAATGAGGACCATCAACTACAGATGACCTGTAAGCACATTCCAACGATCCAGGTTGACCATTATGATTATGGTACAGTGGTTAATGTTCGTCGTGATCTAGGAGTTTTTGTTGATATCGGTCTTCCCAATAAGGATATTGTTGTCTCTTTAGATGACTTGCCAAGTTTGAAACACTTATGGCCACAACCAGGTGATCGTTTATTGATGGCCCTTCAGGTTGATGATAAGGACCGTCTATGGGGTAAATTAGCAGATGATCAAATCTATCAAACTATTTCAGCAGCTCCAGATAAACGATTACTCAACCATGATACTTATGCCACGGTTTACCGCCTCAAGATGAGTGGAACCTTTGTGATTACTGATGACTATCGTTTGGGATTTATCCATCCAAGTGAACGAGATCAAGAACCACGATTAGGTCAACGGGTTAAAGCGCGGGTTATTGGAATTTCATCACATGGTAGTCTTAATCTCTCCCTTAAGCCTCGTGCCTACCAAGCTATTGGTGAAGATGCACAAATGATTTTAACAATGTTAGAACATGATATAAATCACCGCTTGCCATACACTGATAAAACGGACCCATCAATCATTCGCGATGTCTTTGGCATAAGCAAGGGGCAGTTTAAACGTGCTATTGGGCATTTGCTTAAAGAAAAATTAGTAAAACAAGAAAATGGCCAATTAATCCTAGTAAAAGAGAATCAAGATTAATGAATAATGAAGTGGCTGCGTTTTTAGCTTTTTTAAAAGATGAACGACAATTAAGCGATAATACCTTGATGAGTTATCAACGGGACTTAGAACAAACCGTAACTTATTTAGAAGATCGAGGGATTACTGATTGGCAACAGGTGGACCACTATTTGCTAATTGACCTCCTTAATGGTCTTCGTCAGCAGGGGAAAGCTAATTCAACAATTAACCGTGTGATTTCAAGTTTACGGCAATTTTATAAATACATGATCCGTCACCATAACCTAACCATTAATCCAATGGAAATGATTGATCACCAGTATACCTTTAACCAACCACCTGCACCGGTAATTTTAACTGAAAAAGAAATTGAACAACTGCTGGCAGTCCCTGATATTTCAACCCCAATTGGCCTTCGTGATCGAGCATTATTAGAGATTATGGATGCAACGGGAATGAGAGTTAGTGAAGTAATTGCCTTGGATCTGTCAGCACTTCATTTCGACGTTAAGCTTCTACAACTAACAGGAAAGAATGAACGTGAACGAATGATTCCCTTAAGTCAACCAGCAGTTAAGTGGCTTACCGACTACCTAGACCGCGGTCGGCCACGTTTACTCAGAGATGAGCACGAAACACGGGTGTTCTTAAATGCTCATGGTTATCCTTTGACACGGCAAGGAATTTGGAAAAAGATGAAGGAATGGGTTAGTGAGGCTAAAATCAACAAAGAAGTTACTCCTCAAACCATGCGCTATTCTTTTGCGGTTCATTTAATAGAGAATGGCGCCGATGTTCAATTAATCCAAGAGATCCTTGGCTATAACGCGATGAAGGCTCTCCAACCATATTTACAGGTCTCGCCGCAACAGTTATCTGCTAACTACATGAAATATCATCCGCGCGCATAGAAAGGAAAATACGATGTTAGTTCGTTATCGAAAAGATTACCAAAAAATCGCCCTAGGTTTATTGTCCTTAGTAAAAGACCTTCGAAAAGATAATCGCTTTATGGAGGAGATGGACTGGGCGCTTGCTAATGATTGGCCAATCTTTTTGTGGAAAGACATGGATGATAGCCACTTTATTGGAATTGTGATTCTAGAAATAGGAGATTGTTACGTACTGGTTCGCCGCTTATCATTTACTCCAAGCGAACGAACGGGGCATAATATTTTTTCCTTATTAGATGGCGTTCACGATCAATATCCTCATAAACGCCTCATGGGAACCTTAGCAACCCAACCAATAATTAGCATGTGGGAGAGAAATAATGAATAAGCAAGTGCAACCACAAAATCCATTTCAACCAGTTATAAAGGTTCATGACTTTGAAGGGCCACTAGATTTATTACTTCATTTAATAAAGCAATCTGAAATGGATATTTATGATATTCAGATTTCACAAATTACAAGCCAATACCTTGATTACCTTCACCAGATGCAAAGCCACCAATTGGAAGTCGCGGGTGAATATTTTGTAATGGCTGCGACTCTGATGGACATTAAAAGTCAGATGTTGTTACCTTCGCCGCCAGTGTTGGATGATGAGCTAGAAGTAGAGGAGATTGATCCCCGGCAAGAATTAGTGGAACAGCTTTTAGAATATCAGCGTTATAAAAAAGCAGCAGATCGATTAAAAGATAAAGAAAATCTGCGTCAACAGGAGTATACTAGGCCAGCAATGCAGGTTCCTCGTGAAATGGTAAAATCTCATGTGGAGCCGGGCATCAAATTGACGGATTTGCAACAAGCTTTTGCAGCAGTTCTTCGCCGCCAACAATTAGCTACTCCATTAGTTGAAACTGTTGCAGCTGAAAAAGTAAGCGTTGGTCAACAAATGAACCACGTGATTGAAATTATTCATGATGGTCCGGTTAGATTTGAAGACTTGTTTGAAGATTTACATACTCGTGATGGCTTAGTCACAACTTTTTTAGCAATTCTTGAACTGGCAAAGCATCAAGCAATTACTATTAACCAAGGTGGCTTGTTTGAACCAATAATTTTAGCGGAGGGACCTAAGAGTGACGAATACGAAACTAACCAACCAAGCGCAGATTGAAGGATTACTTTTTATTAGTGGGGATGAAGGGATTACCCTAGGCGATTTAGCAAAAATTTCTGGTTTTATGAAACCGGCTGTTCTAGCAATATTACAAGAGCTAAAAAAGAAGTATGAAGATGATCCCACGTCTGCTTTTATCTTGCTTGAGAGTGATCAGACCTATCGTTTAGCAACCAAACCCCAATTAGCAGAGGTCATTAAACATTACTTTGAGGTTCCATTAACGGTGCCATTAACTAAAGCATTACTAGAAGTATTGGCCATTGTTGCTTATCGACAACCAATTACGCGACTAGAAATTGACGATATTCGGGGAGTGCAAAGTTCAGGATCATTACAAAAATTAATGGTTCGTGGTTTAGTTGATACTCATGGACGCTTGGATGCACCTGGCCGGCCATTTTTATATTCAACAACTCCGGCTTTCTTAAACTATTTCGGGTTAAGCGATTTAGATGAACTTCCACCGCTACCTGATCAAGATGAATTAGAAATGAATAATATTAATGGTGATATTTTCCTCGAAGCGTTACAAGCGCGAGAAGAACGAAAGGACGATAATTAATGGAACGATTACAAAAGGCAATGGCGGAAGCAGGAGTGGCTTCTCGTCGGGCATCAGAAAAAATTATCCTTCAAGGGAAAGTTGCAGTTAATGGCAAGATTGTGACTGAACTTGGGACCAAAGTTGGCGTTCATGATGAGATTGTAGTAAATGGGGTTCCAATTCATCATGAACAACACGTTTACTACTTGCTAAATAAACCGCGGGGAGTTATCTCAAGTGCTCATGATGATAAGGGGCGGCGAACAGTCGTTGACATTATTCATGATGCTGATATTGATGAACGCATTTATCCAGTTGGCCGATTAGACTATGACACAACTGGAATTCTTCTCCTAACAAATGATGGTGCTTTGGCAAATAAACTGATGCATCCTAAATATGAAGTTGAAAAAACTTATGTTGCTAAGGTTGAAGGAATCGTCAAAAATGATGAGTTAAAACAATTACGTTTAGGAGTGGTCATCGATAGTCGAAAGACAAAACCGGCTAAATCGAAGCTCTTGAATGTTGATCGTGCCAAGAAGACAAGTCTTGTTCAATTAACAATCCATGAAGGACGAAACCACCAAGTTAAGAATATGTTTAAGGCAATAGGACATCCGGTGACTAAACTTCATCGTGAAACATATGGACCATTAAATTTGTATGGTCTTCAGCCGGGTGAATTTCGCGCATTAAAGCCTGAAGAAGTGCAGTTACTAAAGAAGTAAAACTGAATTTGTGGAATGATCTGAGGAGTAGCTATGGGGTAAACTTCTTGGGATTTTACGGAAAAAGAGCCAAGCTATAAACGTTGACATGACAGTAAAAGCCTATTAGAATAAGACCTGTAAAAATATAAAACGTTTGTCTTCAAGGCGCGGTGAAATTCCCGACCGGCGGTGACAGCCCGCAACCCATTATTAATGGTTGATCTGGTGTAATTCCAGAGCCGACAGTATAGTCTGGTATAAAGAAGATTTCTGTATTAAATAATCTTTAAATAGTTTATTTGCGTTGCTGACAAACAAATAGTAAGTCAGTAGCGCTTTTTTAATACAGGATGCCAAATGGAGACAATCTCAAATGGAGGTTGTTATTAATGACAGTAACGCATCAACGTATTCAACGATTGGTAGGCATAGCATGTTTGGGTGCCCTAGCATTTATCTTAATGTTTTTTGAGTTTCCGGTTTTGCCGATGGCGCCCTACCTTAAACTGGACTTTTCTGATGTCCCTGTTTTGCTAGGAGGCTATATCTATGGGCCAGTTGGCGGAATTATTATCGCGGCAATTAAATGTTTAATTCATGGAATGATTCACGGCTTTTCTCCAGCTGAATTAATTGGCGTTACTAGTGATTTCGTTTCATCTCTCGCTATTCTGCTTCCGTTCTGCTGGGTATGGCGTCATCATAACTGGAGTAAGAAAAGACAAGCGATTACTGGAATTATTTTGGGAACGGTAACTTTGACTGTCTTAATGTCCTTATTGAATTTGTGGATCCTTACTCCTTTATATATGGCAGTTTGGAACTGGAAGTCGACATTACCAGTATCCCAGCTAGTGGCGATTGGTGTGTTGCCTTTTAACATTATTAAGGGTTTGGTTGTTACAATTGTATATATAATTATTGCGGGTCGGTTACGTTCATGGCTAGACCAGCATAGAATGATCTAAAAAGATAAATTAAGAGGCTGAGATTTTCTTGGCCTTTTATTTTTTATGGTAAAATTTTTAAATAAATTACGTATATAAATATATAGGAGGTGAAATCCGTGAATAAATTATTGCGCTTTTTTAGCTATCACCAGCCACGGCGAATTCGTGTAATTGAAAACACTCTTCGAAGCCGGCGAACAGTCGCAACCCTTTTTTGGGCTCGACAATATAGAATCTTAGAATGGTTAGGGGCAGATCGTGCAATGAACCGTCAAGAATATGATCAGCTTATTAATCAACTTGTTGCTGACAAATTATTAGCGATTGATGATCAATCCCAAGCAATTCTTACAGAAGAGGGCGCGAAAGTCTTAAAAAACGAAGAAGAGAGTTTCTACATTCCATCGTTTTACGACTGGTACTGGTTAACTAATACTCAACGAATAATTCAACGACTTTTTTTAGCTATTCAAGTCGTATCAGAATTCTCTTATCATCAAAGAAAGTATGTTCCATTGGCGATTTCATATAGTGAAATGGTTGCTGTGAAGCGGTGGTTTCGACAAAATTATCATCACAACCTGGTTAAGAGTCTCTATACTGACCTCCATCGGTTTGGCAGCGCTTTGGAAAGTGAAGATCCACGAATGACAACAGACCTTTTTAATGTCATGATTGGTTATCAGCGATCAGGATGGACAATTAATCAAGCAGCTCAAGAATTGAAAATAAAAATCGATGATATCCAGTACTTACGTCATGACGAGATGTTAGCGGTTAGCGCTTATGCTCGTAATTTTCCTGGCCCACTGCAACAATTGCTCCTTCCACTGATCAATGAGAGTCCACTAAACCGGAGTGCCCAAGTAACGTTTGACTTGTATACCCAGGGAGAGCCAATTGAACTGATTGCTCAAGAGCGACGGTTGAAAGAAAATACAATTAGGGAGCATCTCTTAGAAGCGGCAATCCTTATTCCTGACAAGCTAGATTGGGATATTCTTTTGCCAGAGAGTAAGCGTGACAAACTTAGTCGATTCTATAAGGGCGAACCGACCGCATGGAAATTTGACGAGCAAATTGCCAGTTTTTATGAATACCGCCTATATCAAATATTTCAAGGAATAACAAATGAAAAATAAGCAAGAAATTCTAGATGTTTTACAAAATCATTTTGGCTTTGATGATTTTCGTCCAGGCCAAGAAGAGACAATTAACGCCTTACTGGAAGGAAAAGACACTTTATCGATTCTTCCCACTGGTGCCGGGAAATCCCTTTTATATCAATTGCCAGCTTATTTATTACCAGGAACGATCCTCATTGTTTCACCGTTGATTTCACTAATGCAGGATCAGGTTGACCGTCTTCATCGGCAGGGAGAAAAACGAGTCATTATGTTAAGCGGCCAGCTTGTCGGAAAAGAGCGAGCAAGTGTTCTCCACAATTTGAAATCATTTAAATTTATATTTACTTCTCCAGAAATGCTTGATAACCAGCAAGTTTTAACTGCACTTAAGAAAAATAAGATTGCGTTAATGGTTATTGATGAGGCCCATTGTATCTCACAGTGGGGCCCTGATTTTCGTCCTGAATATTTATTGCTAAAGGAAGTGCGGCAGCAATTAGGATCGCCGACATCATTGCTATTGACGGCAACTGCTACTCCTCGTATTCGACAGGATATTTTGAAAAAAATGGGGATGGCGACTGCTTATCAGGTAATTAAATCCGTTGACCGTCCTAACATTTTTTTAGCTGTTAAGTCCATCGCTACTCAAAAGGAAAAGGATGGTGAACTTCTGAAACTAGTTCAAAAATTCACTGGTCCCGGGATTATTTACTTTGCAAGTCGTAAGCTGGCTTCTCAGATGGCAGAATGGCTTGAAAACCAAACTGATTTAAATGTGGCAGCTTATCATGCTGGCGTTGGTCCAATTGAACGATTTCGAATTCAAAATCAATTTATGAATAATGAATTACAGGTAATTTGTGCAACGAGTGCCTTTGGGATGGGAATTGACAAAAATGATATTCGTTACGTCATTCATTATCATTTGCCAAGCAATTTAGAAAATTATTTACAGGAAATCGGTCGGGCTGGGCGTGATGGCAAGCAGAGTTTGGCAGTTCTTCTATATGCAAATGGCGATGAAATGATTCAACGACAATTAACAAGCGTTGATGTCCCACCAGTTACAGTCCTAGAGCAGATTAAGAATGGCAAGTTATCAGCAAGTGTTTTGGGAGAGCAGGCATCTTTATTTGAGTTTTATCTTGAACATTCTTTTACACCGCAACAAATAATTACGATGTTTGAGCGACGTAAAATTCAAACAGAAAAAGAATTGCAGGAAATGGTTGCTTATATCAAAGAGGATGGTTGTAAACGAGGATATCTTTTAACGTACTTTGGTGAACAATTTGCCAGTTCGAATGAGTTTTGTTGTGATTATGAGCTTTCGGATTGGGAAACTAAATTGATTTTGCCAGTCAGTCAGCCGCTTTCTAAAAACAATAAAGTAGGATGGGAAGACCGCTTAAAAGCCTTGTTAAATATTACCGAAAATTAAAGTTTCGTGTTGTTGCTAGACAATCATCAAAAGTTTGCGATACAATCAGAATGTTAATTCTCAAAATAAGGAGGCATGATTACTTTGAGTGAGGAACGGAAAGAGAGCCGACGAGCTAATGATGAATTATGGGATAAAAAGTTTACAGATAACGAAGACCTTGATAGTGATGGCCATTTGTCACGAACAGAACACCGTAAGCAACGATCACATAATTCAATGATTACTACGATCTTAATCGTGTTAATTATCGTTCTCGCCGCTACACCACTTATTTATTGGATTAATAATAAACTGTCCTTTAATCATCCGGTGAGAACTGAACAAGTAGCTGCTAGTTCTGAAAATAGTAAAAAAAAAGAATCTCACAGTTCGAGTACCTCTAGTGAGCATTCAAAGAAAGAATCTAGTGTAAGCAGTAGTGAATCCTCTTCTTCAAGTATTGAAGAATCAAGTTCGATGCAAACCAGCCAAAGTTATAGTGCTCCGCAAAGCAGTAGTAGCTATTATCGATATAGTAGTAGTTATCGTTACGGTAATGGGTATCAAAACCGGACTGCTCCTAATCGCTACAGTGGTTATCAGCAGCGTTATAACAATAACCAAACCTATAATCGCTACAATAATACAGAAAATACAAACCGTTATCGTTAAAAATAGAGTATTAGCAGCAATTTTCTGATAAAGTAGTGTATTGGATTGAAAATAGAGGAGTGAATAACTAATAATGTGTAAGGGATTGCAAGTAGCAATTGATGGTCCGGCCTCAGCAGGAAAGAGTACGGTCGCCAAATTAGTAGCAAAAAAGTTTAATTATGTCTATTGTGATACCGGCGCAATGTACCGAGCTGTTACATTAGCAGCATTAAACCAGGGCATTGATCCAAAAGATGATAAAAAGGTTGCTGAAATTGCTCGGCAAATAAAAATTGATTTTGAGCCTGGTGAAACTGAACAAAGAGTTTTCTTGGATGGCAAAGAGGTGACTCATGATATCCGGTTGCCGAAAGTAGCGGCAAATGTATCTGCTGTAGCGGCAGTTCCAGCTGTTCGCGAAGAGATGACTAAGCAACAGCGGCAAATTGCTGAAAATGGTGGAATTGTGATGGATGGACGGGATATTGGTACAACTGTTTTACCACAAGCACCTGTAAAGATATTCATGGTAGCGAGTGCCTATGAACGGGCACGACGGCGATATGCTGAAAACCAGGCAAAAGGGATTAATACAACGTCGCTTGAAGAATTACAAAAAGCAATTGAATTAAGAGATAAAAAAGACTCAACGCGAAAAGTTTCACCTCTTACACAAGCACCCGATGCAATCAAATTGGATACAACAAATATGACAATTGATGAAGTTGTGAGTGAAATCAGTAAAATAATTAAAAAAACACAAGATGAATTAGCCTAAATACTGGAAATGTGAAACAAATTTTAGTAAAATATCTTTTAGAGTTGATTGTTGCAAGGAGGATTTTTTTTAATGGCTGAAAACAACGAAAATAAAAACGATATGTTAGAAGCGCTTGATAGCATTGAACAAGTTAAGGTGGGCGATGTTGTCAAGGGTGAAGTTTTGGCAATCGATGACGATCGTCAAGCTATCGTTGGTATTAAAGATGCAGGGGTTGAAGGTGTCGTCCCTGCTAAGGAATTATCAACCAAGCCAGTTGAAGACATCAATGATGCTGTAAAAGTAGGTGACGAATTAGACTTAGTTGTCATTTCTAAGATCGGTAACGATAAGGAAAATGGTAGCTACCTTCTTTCTCACCGTCGTCTTGAAGCCCGTAAGGTATGGGATGACATTCAAAAGAAATTTGATGAAGGTGAACACATTACCGCCAAAGTCACTCAAGCTGTTAAGGGTGGATTAGTCGTTGATGCTGGAGTTCGTGGCTTCGTCCCTGCTTCAATGATTACTGATCACTATGTTGAAGACCTTAATCAATTTAAAGGCCAAGAACTTGAATTCAAGATTGTTGAAATCGAACCAAGCGAAAACCGTTTGATTCTTTCACACAAGGAAATTATTCAAGCTCAACACGAAAAGGCTGCTGAAAAGGTATTTGCTGAATTACAACCAGGTGATGTTGTTGAAGGTAAAGTTGCACGGATGACTAACTTCGGTGCATTTATTGACCTTGGCGGCGTTGATGGATTAGTTCACGTTTCTGAAATTTCATACGATCACGTTGACAAGCCTTCTGATGTATTGACTGCTGGTCAAGATGTTAAGGTTAAGGTATTAAGCGTTGACCCTGAACGTGAACGGATTTCATTATCCATTAAGCAAACTTTACCAGGACCATGGGATGATATTGAAGAAAAGGCTCCAGTTGACAGCGTATTAACTGGTACTGTTAAGCGTTTGACTAGCTTTGGTGCTTTCGTTGAAGTATTCCCTGGTGTTGAAGGTTTAGTTCACATTTCACAAATCTCACACAAGCATATTGCTACACCTGCAGATGTTCTTAAGCCAGGTCAAGAAGTACAAGTTAAGGTAATCAATGTTGATCCTGAACACCAACGTCTTGGCTTATCAATGAAGGCTCTTGAAGAACGTCCAAAGGAAGACGAAAGCAACAATAACAACGATGAAAACTACCGTGGTCGTCGTCGTTCACGTCGTAACAATAACAACCGGAGCTTCATGAACAATGCTCCAGAAGAAGAAAGTGGCTTCTCAATGGGTGACTTAATTGGTGACAAGCTTAAGGACCTACGGAACTAGTTTCTTAAATTAATTATCTTTTAAGGGGAGGCTGGGAATTAACTCAGTCTCTTTACTTTTTTAAAGGTATTTATACAGTAGCGCGGTAGCTGGCTGGATTCCGAACGTTGATAAATCAACGGCTGGAACGCCTAGCCATCCTCGCGGGGGTGGGAAGACGAAGTCGCAAGCGACTTCTTTCCCACTCCCTCTTTAATCATTTAAAATAAAATGAAAGAAGGTGGAAAGATTGGCAAATCCAATCGTAGCAGTTGTTGGTCGTCCAAACGTTGGAAAATCAACATTATTCAATCGTATTGCAGGAGAACGGATTTCAATTGTTGAAGATACTCCTGGAGTTACTCGAGACCGTATTTATGCTCATGCTGAATGGTTAGGAAAACATTTTAGCATGATTGATACTGGTGGGATTGAAATATCAGATCAACCATTATTAACACAGATTCGTCAACAAGCAGAAATTGCTATTGATGAAGCAGATGTAATAATCTTTGTTGCCGATGTAGAGAACGGAGTGACTGATGCTGATGAGCAAGTAGCACGAATTTTATATCGCTCTAATAAACCAGTGGTTCTAGCTGTTAATAAAGTCGATAATCCAGAACGGCGTAGTGATATTTATGATTACTATTCTCTTGGTTTAGGGGAGCCATATGCAGTTTCAAGCGTTCACGGTATTGGAATGGGTGACCTTTTGGATGCGGTTATTAAAGAGTTTCCTGATAACGCCGCTAATGATGAGGACGACTCCATTCACTTCAGCTTTATCGGTCGTCCTAATGTCGGGAAATCATCACTAGTTAACGCAATTTTAGGTGAGAATCGGGTAATTGTATCTAACGTTGCCGGAACTACCCGTGATGCCATTAATACTCAATTTGAAACAGCGGATGGACAAAAATTTACGATGGTTGATACTGCTGGAATTCGCAAAAAAGGAAAAATTTATGAGAACACTGAGCGTTATTCATTAATGCGTTCCATGCGGGCAATTGATGATAGTGATGTTGTACTTGTTGTCCTAAATGCAGAAGAAGGTATTCGCGAATTAGATAAGCATATTGCTGGATATGCCCACGAAGCAGGATGTGGGGTTATTATCGTCGTTAATAAGTGGGATACATTAAAAGAAAAAGATCACCGAACGATGACAGACTTCACTAATTTGATTCGACAAGAATTCCAATACCTCAGTTATGCACCAATTATTTTCGTTTCAGCGAAGACAAAGCAACGGTTAAATCAATTACCGGGATTGATCGAAGAAGTATATCAGCATCACCGTCAACGGATCCAATCGGCAGTCTTAAATGATGTTTTGATGGATGCAATTGCTGCCAATCCGACTCCAACACAAAATGGTCGGCGTTTGCGAGTATACTATGGGACACAGGTTGCAACCGAACCACCAACATTTGTTATCTTTGTTAATGATCCAGAGTTAATGCACTTCTCCTATGAGCGTTATTTGGAAAATCAAATTCGAAAGGCCTTTAACTTTTCTGGTACACCGATCCATTTAATCAAGCGTCAGCGGCAGTAAAAGTTAAAGAATTCATTGTAAAATGAAAAAACATTAAAAATGCGGCTAGAAGTTGAGAAAACCGCTTGTCAGCAGGCTTTCACTATGCTAATCTTAACAATGAAATGATACGAACTTCTCGTAGTTATTTCGTTAATTTTGGACCACTCAAAATTAACATTCACAGACGTGAGTTTAACACTCTCGTTATTCGTGGGAGGTGAAACAACATGGCAAACAAAGCAGAATTAGTAAGCAATGTTGCTACTGCAACTGGCTTAACCAAGAAGGATGCTACTGCAGCTGTAGATGCTGTTTTCAGTTCAATTCAAGCATCTTTAGCTAAGGGTGAAAAGGTTCAATTGATCGGCTTCGGTAACTTCGAAGTACGTCAACGTGCTGCACGTAAGGGCCGCAACCCACAAACTGGAGAAGAAATCAACATTCCTGCAAGCAAGGTACCAGCATTCAAGCCTGGTAAAGCTTTAAAGGACGCTGTTAAGTAATTAACAGTTAAATGTTAAAAAGAGACTAGGAAAGAACTTACTCTTCCCAGTCTCTTTTCTTTTTAAAAGGCCTGTTCAATGCTTAAAATCATCGATTGTGATATATTTAAAAATGATAGTAAAAGGAGGGCATAATATGACCTACTCAGAACAAATGCTTGATCAATTAGAAGCAGGAAAGTTAAAAGAAGCCCAAAACTCATTTAAACTCGCACTAATTAATGATGATGATGATATGTTATTTAGCCTTGCAGAAGAATTATATGCATTAGGCTTTCTTCAACAGGCACGAACGATTTACTTAAAATTATTAGATCGTTATCCCGATGAAGACGAATTAAAGACTAATTTAGCGACGATTGCAATTGATGAGGGACATAATGACGAAGCTTTATCATACTTAGCCCAGATTAAACCAGACTCGCCAGCTTATGTTCAATCATTACTGGTTGCAGCGGACTTATATCAAACCGAAGAAGAATTTGAAGTAACGGAGGAAAAATTAAAAGAAGCTTATGCATTGGCTCCCGACGAACCAGCTGTTGAATTTGCACTCGGTGAATTTTACTTTATGGTTGGCCAATATTCTGAAGCAATCCAATATTACTTCCAACTAATTAAAAATGGGTATACTGACTTTGCAAAAGTTGATATTGCGGGACGTCTAGGGATTTGTTACGCTCAGAGCGGTCAGTTTAAGAAGGCTTTAGGGTACTTCAATCAGGTTAAACCGGAATACCAGACTAGTGATATTCGTTTCCAAAAGGGGCTGACCCAACTTCAATTAGGAGATACTGAGAAGGCAATAAAAACTTTAGAGGATCTTATCAACGATGATAACCAATATGCATCTGCTTATCCTGAACTAGCAAAGGCGTATGAAAAAGAAAACAAGTATCAGCAAGCATTACGGGTTGTCCAAGAAGGGCTCAGTGTTGATCAATACAATGAATACCTCTATTCACACGCAGCTGAAATTACCAGTCACCTTGGCGATCAAAAGTTAATGAAGAAATACTTGGTAAAGGCGCATGAACTTGCTCCAGAGAATATGACAATTACCTTGCAATATAGTAATTTCTTGCTTCACCAACACGATGATGAGGCAAATATTAAGCTTTTAAGTCCATTGGTAAAAGAAGATGAGACTGATCCACAATTATATTGGAATCTAGCACGGTCATATCAACGAACTGATCAGCTTGAATTAGCCGGAAAATATTATGAAGCTGCTTTGCCGGCTTATAGTGAAAATCCAACATTTTTAAAAGAACTAATTAATTACTACCGCGAAACTGGTGAAACTGATAAGTTAATGGATGAATTAGAACACTATCTCCGGTTAGTCCCAACAGACACTGAAATGCAAGATCTCTATGACCAATATGAAGATTACAAATAATTTTTAATTTAAATGAGACAGGAAACGTTAACGATTTTAACCGTTCTTTACGCTTCCTGTCTCTTTTTAGTAGTAACTTAATTTGTTATAATCAACTTTGATTATCAAAATGAGGACATGATTAAATGAAAATAAAACAATTACCAGCTATATTTGAACCAGCACGCCCTGTCTTACAAAAAATAGAGGAGGCTGGCTACGAAGCATATTTTGTTGGCGGTTGTGTCCGTGACACTATCTTGCATGATGAGATTCATGATATAGATATAGCAACGAGTGCTTACCCTAGTGAAATAAAGGCGATTTTTAACCACACTGTTGATACTGGAATTGAACATGGTACAGTTATGATTCTCGACCATGGAACGGGATATGAAACGACTACTTTTAGAACCGAGTCAGGTTACCAAGACTACCGCCGTCCTGATAAAGTGACTTTTGTTCGTTCATTAAGTGAAGATCTCCAGCGTCGAGACTTCACAATTAACGCCCTCGCCTTACGCGAAGATGGGGAAGTTATTGATCTGTTTGACGGACTAGAAGACTTGCAAAAACATCTTATTAAAGCGGTTGGCAATCCTAATGAACGTTTTCATGAAGATGCTTTACGGATGATGCGGGCTGTGCGTTTTGCAAGTAAGCTTGATTTTGTCATTGATACTGCAACATTAAAAGGGATTAAAGAAAATGCACCATTATTAGAAAAAATTGCAGTTGAACGAATCCGGGTTGAGTTAGAAAAACTATTGTTAGGTCAAAATCCAGTAGCGGGCTTAAAAGATTTTATTGCGACTGGATTGTACCAATATTGTCCAGGTTTGGAAAATGCGCAAGCTGCTTTATCGGCTTTATTAATCCTTAACCAATGGCATTTGGAAAATGAGGCTCAATTGTGGTCAGTTTTAAGCTTACAACTCCAGCTTGATCAAAAAGAAATTAGTAAATTCTTAAAGAAGTGGAAGACAGCAAATGATTTAATTGCGCAAGTCAAAAAGGTAGTTCCAGCAGTCCAAGCAATTCGTCAACGTGCGCTTACACCAACACTAATGTTTAATACCGGTGAAACAGCTCTCCATGATGCTAACCAAGTAGCTAAGTTATATGGATGGGCAATTAATGATGAAGAATTGCAAAAAGCTTATCAAAAGTTACCAATTAAAAACGCTAAAGAATTAGCAATTGATGGTCGAGCATTAATTACTAAAGCGGGGGTAAAACCGGGACCTTTGATGGGGAAGATTCTTCAGCAATTAACGCTGGCAGTGGTAAATGGCGAGATAGTTAACGATGCAACAGCCTTATTAGAAAAAGTAGAAGAGATAACGAAAGAGGGATAATATGCAAACAATGCGTGCAGAGAGTCTAACCAGCACATACGGTGAAAAGACCTTATTTGATAATATTTCGTTTATTATCAATGAAAATGATCGAATTGGACTGATTGGTGTTAATGGAAGTGGAAAGACCAGTCTTCTTAACGTAATTAGTGGGGAAGTAAACCCAGAAGGCGGCGGTCAGATTACTAAACCGAATGATTATACGATCGGTTATTTAAAGCAGCAGCCTGAACTTGATGAAAACAAAACAATCATGGAAGCTGTTTTTGAAGGTAAACAACCAGTCTTCGAAACGATTCGTCAATATGAGCTGGCTCTTGAACGCTTCACAAAGCATCCAGAAGATCCACAAGCAATTGATCGTTACACAAAAATGCAGGCACGGATGGACCAAGAAGATGCATGGGAAGCAGATAGTCGGGTGAAGACGATTCTGACCCAGTTAAAGATAAAAGATGTAAGTCAAAAGATTGCTCAACTTTCTGGAGGACAAAAGAAACGGGTTGGGTTAGCACAAGTTTTAATTCAACAGCCAGATCTCTTATTACTGGATGAACCGACTAACCACTTAGACCTCGATTCGGTAGTTTGGCTCCAAGATTTTCTTCGTAGTTATAAGGGTGCCGTCCTTGTTGTTACCCATGATCGGTACTTCCTTGATCAAATTACAAATCATATCTGGGAACTATCTTTTGGTAAACTTTACCACTACGAGGGAAATTATCAGGACTTTGTAGCAAAAAAGGCGGAACGAGTAGAATTAGCTAAAGATACTGAGAAAAAGAATCAACAGTTATATAAAAAAGAATTAGCCTGGATGCGGACAGGTGCAAAAGCCCGTTCCACAAAACAAAAGGGGCGAATCAATCGGTTCCACGAATTAGAAGGAAAAATCGGTAATCTTAAAACGGATGAAGATATTGCTATTAATCTTGGATCACAACGTCTAGGGAAAGATGTTATTCAATTTAAGGATGCCAACTTAAAATTTGATAATCACCAAATCCTCCATGGCTTCAATTGGCTTGTTCAGGCAGGCGATCGAATTGGAATTACTGGTGAAAACGGGGCAGGTAAGACGAGTTTATTAAACGTGATTGCCCAACGTGTCCCCCTAGATAGTGGTGTCCTTAAGATTGGTGAAACCGTTAAGTTAGGATATTATACCCAGCAAACAGAAGGAATTGACAATGATAAGCGGATGATTAGTTTCTTGTCCGAAATTGCAGATAATGTTACTGATAAAGATGGCAATAAGCTCAGCGTTACCCAATTATTAGAACGTTTCTTATTTCCTCGTTTTATGCATGGTACTTTGATCCGCAAGCTTTCTGGGGGTGAAAAGCGACGATTATACCTCTTAAAGATCTTAATGCAGCAGCCCAATGTCTTATTACTGGATGAGCCAACTAACGACCTTGATATTGGAACATTAACAGTTCTTGAAGATTACCTAGATAATTTTGCGGGAACTGTAATTACAGTTTCTCATGATCGCTATTTCTTAGATAAAGTGGCTGACAATTTGCTAGTCTTCAACGGAAATGGAGATATTGAGCGTTATACGGGACGGTTTACTGATTATTTAACTGCTAAAAAGGAAGAAGCAGATAAGGGTAAAGAGCTTAAAAATGATCAAAAAGCCGTTGCCAAAAAGCAGGCAAGTAAGCAAGAACCAGCTAAGAAAGAAAAAACAAAACTTACTTATGCTGAACAACTCGAGTGGGATCATATTGATGAAGAATTAGACGCCCTTGATCAACAGCATCAGCAATTAGAAAATGAAATGGCTGAAGCGGCAAGCGATTATACGAAAATTGCTAAGTTACAAAAGCAGCTAAATGAAATACAAGAAAAAATTGATGAAAAGACAGCTCGTTGGGAGTATTTAAGCACATACGTTGACGAGTAAAGAAAGGGAACATAAGGATGGCAACAAATGTAAATGAAGAGCAATACTTAGACTTAATTCGTTATGTTTTGACGAATGGACATCAAAAGGGTGATCGGACAGGAACAGGTACTAAATCTGTTTTCGGATATCAGATGCGGTTTGACCTAAGTAAAGGTTTTCCTATTTTAACTACCAAGAAAGTCCCATTTGGTTTGATTAAGAGTGAATTACTATGGTTTTTACGAGGTGACACTAACATTCGCTTCTTACTTCAACACAAGAATCATATTTGGGATGAATGGGCATTTAAGAAGTGGGTGGAAAGTGCTGAATATCAAGGCCCAGATATGGCAGACTTTGGTCACCGCTGGCTTAAAGATCCAGAGTTTAAGCAGGTCTATCTCCAAGAAAAAAAAGCATTTTGTCAGCGAATTCTTGAAGATGATGATTTTGCCCAAAAGTATGGCGATTTGGGGCTTGTTTATGGAAGTCAGTGGCGAAAATGGAAGACGAGTCAAGGCGACACAATTGATCAAATCGCTAACGTTATCCAGCAGATTAAAACTACTCCGGATTCACGGCGGATGATTGTTTCAGCTTGGAATCCAGAAGATGTTCCTTCCATGGCTCTTCCTCCATGTCACACCATGTTCCAATTTTATGTTAATGATGGAAAGCTTAGTTGTCAGCTCTATCAACGGAGTGCCGACATCTTTTTAGGGGTTCCATTCAATATCGCTAGTTATGCCTTATTGACGCATATGATTGCTCATCAATGCGGTCTAGAACCTGGCGAGTTTGTTCATACTTTAGGGGATGCTCACATTTATCTGAACCACCTTGATCAAGTTAAAGAACAGCTGACAAGAACACCTCATGAAGCTCCTAAATTGATTTTACCTGCTGAACCAAAACCGGTCGATCAATATGAAATGACTGATATTAAGTTAGAAGGATATACTCATGAGCCGGCAATCAAGGCGCCCGTAGCAGTTTAAAAGGAGTGGTTCAAAATGAGTGAGCTGAATTTAATCTGGGCCGAAGATTTAAATGGCTGGATTGGCAAAGATAATACAATTCCGTGGCATGTTTCGGCTGATATGAAGCATTTTAAGACAAAAACTACTGGTCACCCAATTATAATGGGGCGAAAAACTTTTGCTTCTCTTGGCAATAAACCGTTGCCTAAGCGAGAAAATATTGTGCTTACCAGTCAGAACATAGATACTGAAGGAGTGAAAGTCGTTCATTCTTTAGCCGCCCTTAAAGAATATCTTAAAGCAAATCCAAACGAATATTTTGTAATCGGTGGGGCAACGATCTATCAGCAATTACTCCCAATGGCGACAAAGCTAACACGAACGGTGATAAATAAGCAAATTGTTGGAGATACAAAAATGCCAACGATCGATTATGACCGTTGGCATTTAGTAAACCGTAATAATTATGAAAAAGATGACCAGCTAGTTTGTCGTTTTGAAGAATGGAACCTAAACGTATAAAAGAATTGAGAAATACATTAATATCGTTCCAATGAGGACAAAGATATGCCAAATCAAATGGGTATATGCAGTTGGCCGGCTGTAAAAGAGGGCCCCAAGAGTAAAGGAAAGTCCTCCTAGTAGGAGCAAGCCGAAGCCAACTGGACCAAGCGCACGCCAGAGAGGCATGAAGGCGACTAGACATAGCCAGCCCATTAGAATGTAAATAATGGTTGAATATTTACTTTTATGTTTTAACCAAATACATTTATACACGATTCCAATAACAGATAGGCCCCAAATCACGCCGAAAATTGTCCAGCCTAAACAGCCACGGATACTAACTAAACAATAGGGAGTATAGGTTGCAGCAATAAGCACAAAGATCATTGAATGGTCGAGAATTTGAAAAACCCGTTTGGCTCGTGTAAAGATCAAGGCATGAAATAAGGTTGACGAAAGGTAAAAAAGAATTAAAGCACTTCCGTAAATAGTAAAGGTAACAATTCGCATGGGACTACCAGTCTGAACAGCTCTGATAATTAACAAGATCAAGCCAGCGATCGATAGTCCTGCCCCGATCCCATGAGTAACTGCATTACCGATTTCTATTAACAAAGTACGCCGATCTCTTGTCTCTTTTTGTGTATCCATCAAAAAACCCCTTTCCAAAGACCAATGAATTTTTAAAATATTTTTGTTATACTAAATAAATAGTAATTGATCCTACAAAATTAGATAAAATTGAGTATAATAGTACTTGAAATAAATTATCTAGTTCTCAATACTAGATAATTATAGCACAAATTGTTCAGGAAGAGTGGTAAGTTTCATGGCAAAGATAAAAATTGTTTGTGACTCATCAGCAGGATTAACTGATGAAGAAATTAAAAAATATGACATTACAATTATACCATTAAGTGTAATGATTGATGGGACGGTATACGTTGAGCGTGAAACAATTACAAACGAACAGTTCCCTGAAATGATGAAGAATGCTAAGTCACTACCAAAGACTTCCCAACCACCAATTGGAAAGTTTGTCGATGCGTTTGATAAGCTAGGTGAAGATGGTAGTGAAGTATTATGCGTTACAATGATGGAATCAATTAGTGGGACCGTCCACGCGGCTGAACAAGCGGCTGGAATGACAAAGACAAAAGTTACAGTCTACGATTCCCAGTCAACCGACCAAGTAATGGGCTTTGAAATACTTGAAGCAGCCCAAGTGATTGAAGACGGTGGCAGCGTTGAGGATGCAATTGCTAAGATGAAAGAAGTACTTAGTAAATCTGAACTTTACTTGGCAATTGATAACCTTGATAATTTAGTTGCTGGTGGCCGAATCAGTAAATTTGCTGGTGCTATTTCTAACCTATTAAACATTAAAGTTATGCTCCATGTGTATGATGGTCAGATTCATATTGAATCAAAAGGCCGGGGTATTAAATCAATGCATAAAGAATGGGATAAGATTTTAGATGAGATGGCACGGGGACCAAAAGTTAAGCGAATTGGAATTTCTCATGTCGATGCTGGCAAAGAAGTAGAACGCTTATTAGCAAAACTAAAAGAACTTTATCCAGAAATCGAGGTTACTGTTCGAGAGACAGTGCCAATTATTGCAACTCACACTGGAATGGGTGCTTGTTGTTTGCTATACTATACAGAATAATCTTTGATAAAAATAAGTGGAGAGAGTGGAAAATAACCGCTTTGTGGCGACGCAAAGCTAGTTCCACGTTCTCTTACTATTGTTCATAAAAGCGGTTGAGGCTGAGAGAAAGCAAAAAGTTTTCTCCCAGCCTCTATCTTCTTAAAATCTTAAAATAAAGGACTATAGAATAGATGAAAAAGTGGACTAAATGGCTATTGTTATCGCTTTTGGCTATTATGATTATTGGTGGGGGATGGTATACTGTTAACCACTTTACAAATTTAACTAGTAATAGTTCAAAAGTTGTTACACCAAAGTATGTTGAAAAGAAAAATGTAAAGCTGGTTGCACTAGGCGATTCCCTTACTCACGGTCAAGGGGATGAAACTAATAATGGTGGGTATGTTGGGGTAATTAAGGAAAAAATTGAACACCGTTATCACCAAACTAAGGTGACAACAGTCAATTACGGGGTAACAGGGGACCGATCCGACCAGATTCTTGACCGATTAAATCAGCAATCTCAATTACGTAGTGACTTACGGAGCGCGGATGTGATTACGATGACTGTTGGTGGAAATGATCTGATGCAAATCCTGGAAAAAAATGTAATGGGCTCTAAACGGCAAGTCACTAGTAGTGTTGAAAGTGGCGAAAAAACTTATCAACAAAAATTAATTAAGCTATTTGATGCAGTTCGAAAGGAAAATCCTAAGGCCCCTATTTTTGTGATGAGCATTTATAATCCCTTCTATACCTATTTCCCAGATGTAACAATTATCAACAAGTCAATTAATCAATGGAACCAAACTACACAAGATACAATGAATAATTATAAGTCAATGTATTTTGTGAACATTAATAAGTTGATGTCATATGGTCAATATCAGACTAAGAGTCAACAACAACAGCTGATCAAGGAAGAAGAGAAGGCTAACCAAGGGCAGGTCAGTCAAAAGCGGGTCATTGAAATTATGAATCATAAGGATAAGAACCTTAATAAATATATTTCAACAGAAGATAATTTTCATCCTAATCATACGGGATACGTCAAAATTGCTGACCAATTATTTAAGGTAATGCAAAAACATGATAGCTGGGAATTCACACGGAGGTAAAAATGAAAAATTCTGAAGAAAAAAAGATTAATTGGTGGAAGTGGGCCTTTTTTTGCTTAGTAGCCTTGATTGTAATTAGCTGTGGGGTTGTATTGAACAAGGCGACTGCACCAACTCCTGCTACTACAACTAGCAAAGCAGTAAAGCCAAGCGATTCGTCGGTAACGGTTGAATTGAATAAAAAACAGGTGAATGCTTTAGCTGCTAACTACCTGAATCAGTTTCTAAAAGGGCAAAAGATCCGTTATGATTTTATTGTTGGCGATCAGTATGCTACCTTGACAGGAAATACTAAGTTTCTAGGGGCTAAGGTGCGATTTGCTATTAACTTTATTCCTGAACGATTAAGTAACGGAAATGTCTTGTTGCGGGCTAGGGGACTTTCCGTTGGACGGTTAAATATCCCGATCAAATTTGTGATGGGTTATATTGCAAAGAATTATAATATTCCTAAATGGGTAACAATTAATCCACAAAAGAAGACAGTTTTATTAGACCTTAATCGTTATAGCAAGCACCGTTCTCTTAAGTACTCGGCTCAGGAAATTAACATGCAAGAAGGACGGTTTAAGTTTTTAATCACGGTCCCAACAAGTAATGAATAAATATTGGAGGAAATTAAAATGAGAATGAGTTTTTATCAGTTTTTAATGACTCAACGAAACCCGAATAGTGCAGATGAAGTTCAACAGTTTGCAAACAACGCTTTTTTGGATACTACTTTTCCTAAGCATTCAGAGGATTTTGATGAAATTTCGCATTATTTAGAAGAAAATGCTGACTATTTGCCATCAATGACAATTTTTGATGAAGCTTGGCAACGGTATATTGATGCAATGAATTAGAAAAGAAGGGAGAAAGTCAAATGGCAACAATTCAATGGTTCCCAGGACATATGGCAAAAGCATTACGCCAAATTCGTGAACAAATGCCACTAGTAGATATTTTATTTGAGCTAGTAGATGCACGTGTCCCCTATTCGTCACAAAATCCAGAAGTGGCACTAGCTGCAGGAGAAAAGCCCAAACTTTTAATTATGACAAAGACGGACCTGGCAGACCAGAAACGATTAAATGAATGGATTAAGTACTTTGAGCAGCATAATCAGCCAGTTCTTGCCCTTGATTCACGGCAAAATAACGTGGCAAAAGTTGTAACGGCTAAAAGTAAAGAGATATTAAAAGATAAATTGGCAGAAGAAAAAGCCAAGGGAATGAAAAAGAGGCCGATTCGGGCAATGTGTGTTGGTGTTCCCAATGTAGGGAAATCAACCCTTTTAAATCACCTGGTAAAAAAGAACGTCGCGGCTACTGGAAACCGTCCAGGAGTTACTACCGGACAACAATGGTTACGGTCATCAGCAGAATTGGAATTACTTGATACTCCGGGTGTCCTTTGGCATAAATTTGCTACTCCTAAGCAAGGAATAATGCTTGCTTTAACGGGAGCAATTAAAGATAGCTTATACGCAAAGGATGATGTAGCTTTGTTTGCCCTTGATTACTTGCGGCAACACCAGCCAGAAGTGTTAAAGCAACGTTACCACTTAACTGATGCAGATCTGGACGAATCAGTTACCAATCCGGATTTACTATTAACGATTACTGCTAAAATGGGCTTTCGTGATGATTATGACCGGGCTAGTGAACGGTTGATTTTTGACTTACGAAAGGGAAAATTAGGACCAATCACTTTGGAAGTACCTGCTGACTTAAATGAGGATGGACTAAATGAATAAGGAAACCATTAGTCAAATTAAGGCCCGTTTACAAACTATTACAGATGCAACTGATCCTTACTTGCAAACTATTCGTGATGATTCGCGCAAGGGTGTTAAAACGGCAATTCAGCAATTTGAGCGCCGACTTGCACGGCAGAAGGAAGCTGAAGAGGCGTTCAATAACCGGTTCAAATACGAAAAGTACTATTGGGAAAATGGATGTCAGTATATTGCAGGGATGGATGAAGTAGGAAGAGGACCATTGGCTGGACCAGTGGTTACTTGTGCAGTAATTTTAAATGCAGATTTTGACCTGGTAGGGGTAACTGATTCTAAACAATTAACTAGGCATGAACGGGAAAATTTATATTTACGGATTGTTGATGAGGCGGTTGAAGTTAGCATCGCGGTGAATGATGCGCCAGTGATTGATCAAATGAATATTTATGCTGCTACCCAGGATGCAATGATTCGGGCAATTAATCACCTTCACCATCGGCCAGATCATCTGATTGTTGATGCTGTCCCGTTAGCAATTGATATTCCCCAGACGACTTTGATCATGGGGGATCAAAAGAGTATTAGCGTTGCTGCAGCCAGTATTGTCGCAAAAGAATACCGTGATCACCTAATGCGAGACTATGATTATGTTTATCCAGGATATGGTTTTGCACAAAATATGGGTTATGGGACTAAAGAACATTTAGCCGGCCTAGAAAAAATGGGGGCAACTCCTATTCATCGGCGTTCTTTTAATCCCGTTCCAAAATATTTAAATTAAAAAATGCATTTTCAAAAAGCTTTCGTATATAAATATAAGGAGGCTTTTTTATGTTACAAGTAAATGATTTTCTATTACGGTTAAGTTTATGTCGCGGAATTGGCTTAGTTTCAAAGTATCGTCTATGGGAGTGTGCTCAACAGGCACGCTGTTTTAATAATATTGACTATTTGATTGACCATGCAAATGTTAGCTTACGAAGTGCATCGTCATTGAAAAATAATTGGACCAGTCCAGAGCTTGATCAAGCAGTGGCCTTAAACAGTCAGGAAAAATTTATTACGATTGCGGATCCGTTATACCCGATCACCTTGAAAGAAACGTACTGTCCGCCCTTGGTATTGTTTTATCGTGGTAATCTGAGCTTGCTCCATCAGCCTTCAATTGGTGTTGTTGGCACTAGGCAGATAACTAATTATGGACAGAGCGCTTTACGAGGATTGCTGCCACCAGTAATTAAGCGGCAGATAGTAGTAATCAGTGGTTTAGCTCAAGGAGTAGATGGTTTTAGCCATGAACTGGCGCTAAAACATGGTGGCCTTACTATCGGGGTGATTGGGACTGGTTTAGATCAAGCTTATCCCCGAAATCACCAAGTCCTTCAAGATGAGGTGGCCAGACAAGGATTAGTAATTTCTGAGTATGGGCGGGGTGAACCACCTGTGGCTTATCATTTTCCAGAGCGAAATCGAATTATTGCAGGTTTAAGCGAAGTGGTTTTGGTTGTCGAGGCAAAGAAAAGGAGTGGGAGTTTAATCACAGCTAATATCGGTTTAGATGAAAATCGGTCTGTATGCGCTATTCCTGGAAGAATTGATGCTCCCTTATCAGTAGGATGTAACAGTTTAATCGCAGCTGGCGCGAAACCAATTCTCAGCGCCCAAGATCTGCTAGATGAGTTTCGGCTGTACGATTCAAGGGCTTGATTTCTGGTGAGAAGTTGATTAAAATTTTTTGTTCAGTTAGAGATTATATTTGACAGATGGTAGTCAAATGGATTAATAATATTATTGAATGAAATATTAAAAATGTTAGGAGCCTACCAGAATGGCAACCAAAACAACCAAATCAACGGCGAAAAAGACAACTCGTCGCCGTTCAAAAATTAAAAAAAATCTGGTGATCGTGGAGTCACCATCAAAGGCAAAAACAATCGGTAAATTTTTAGGCCGGTCCTATAAGGTTGTGGCTAGTTTAGGCCATATTCGGGACTTGCCAAAAAGCCGGATGGGGGTAGATATTGAAAATGACTACACCCCTGATTACATTTCAATTCGGGGGAAGGGTGATGTAATTAAGGAACTACGGAAGGACGCTAAAAATGCGAAAGCCGTATATCTTGCATCTGACCCGGACCGTGAAGGGGAAGCAATTGCCTGGCACGTTTCAAATATTTTAAAGCTTGGCGATGATCAAAAGAACCGGGTTACCTTTAATGAAATTACTAAAGATGCTGTTAAAGAAGCTTTTAAAGAACCCCGAGAGATTAATATGGATCTCGTGGATGCTCAGCAGGCACGACGGGTATTAGATCGATTAGTTGGATATTCAATTAGCCCAATTTTATGGAAGAAAGTCAAAAAGGGCTTAAGTGCTGGTCGTGTTCAATCAGTTGCCCTTTATCTGATTATTCAACGTGAAAATGAAATTAAAAACTTTAAACCAGAGGAATACTGGACAATTGATGCTGATTTCAAGAAGGGCAAAGAAGAATTCAAGGCTAGTTTTTACGGTGAAAATGGTAAGAAGGTTTCCTTGAAGAATAATGATGATGTTCAGGCAATCCTTTCTAAAATCGATAAAAAGAAAGATTTCGATGTTACCAAGGTGACCAAAAAAGAACGTCGGCGGCAACCGCAGCCACCATATACAACCTCGACCATGCAACAGGATGCTAACCGTCGTTTAAACTTCCGAACACGAAAGACAATGATGGCAGCACAAATGTTATATGAAGGGATTGACATTAAAGAAGGGGCACCGGTTGGGTTGATTACCTATATGCGGACAGACTCAACTCGGGTGGCATCAATTGCTAAGCATGAAGCGTCTAACTATATTCATGAAAACTATGGCGCGGAATATGCGGCAATAAAGCCGGTTAAGGGAAAATTACCTGAAGGGGCCCAGGATGCCCACGAAGCTATTCGGCCAACTTCAGTCTATCGGACACCAGCTAAAATGAAGCAATATTTAACTCCTGACCAATATAAACTTTATAATTTGATTTGGTCGCGGTTTGTAGCTAGTCAAATGACTGCAGAAGTAATTGATACGATGAGCGTTAACCTTCAGCAAAATGGGGTCGACTTCCGTGCAAATGGATCAAAAGTTAAGTTCCCTGGGTTTACAAAAGTATATAAGCGAGGAACCGAAAAAGATAACTTGTTGCCAGAATTAACTGAAGGTGACAAAGCAAAAATGATAAAGGACGATCCAGCGCAGCACTTTACCCAACCGCCTGCTCGTTATACAGAAGCGGCTCTTATTAAAACTCTGGAAGAAAATGGCGTTGGTCGGCCATCAACCTATGCGCCAACCCTTGATACGATTCAACGACGGTACTATGTTCGTCTTGTATCACGCCACTTTGAACCAACTGAATTGGGTGAAATTGTCAACCGAATTATCGAAAAGCAATTCCCTGATATTGTCAATGTCCAATTTACTGCCGATATTGAAGGAAAACTTGATGAGATTGAGGAAGGGAAGCAAAACTGGATTAATGTTGTTGATAAATTCTATCAACCATTCTCAAAAGAAGTTGATGCAGCTGAAGAAGAGGTTGATAAGATTGAGATGAAAGATGAGCTTGCTGGCACAGATTGTGAAATTTGTGGAGCCCCCATGGTTATTAAAATGGGTCGTTATGGTAAGTTCTATGCATGTTCTCGCTTCCCAAATTGTCGGAACACCAAGGCGATTGTAAAAGATACCGGAATTACATGTCCAAAGTGTGGGCAAGGAACGGTTGTTGAACGAAAGTCAAAGAAGAACCGAACTTTCTATGGTTGTTCTCGTTATCCAGATTGTGACTTTGTTTCATGGGATAAACCAATTGGACGTAATTGTCCTAAGGATGGGCACTTCCTCGTTGAAAAGAAAGTCAAGGGTGGCAAACAGGTTGTCTGTCCAAATGGAGACTACAAAGAAGAAGTTCAGAAGTAAAAATGTCGCGCTTGTTTTTACTGAATTTTACTTAAATATTTATTGAAAAGGTTTCCAAAATCTGCTATTGTGCGTTTGGAACCTTTTTTATATACTTAATGTTAAACGATTATCAATTGAAGGGATCGATAACAATGATTACTTTACAAAACCAACAATTAACTGTGCAAATTGATGAATTAGGTGCTCAATTACATAGTATTAAACGGCAGGATAACGAAATTGAATACTTATGGCAGGGGGATCCCGCTTCATGGAATCGCCAAGCACCAATCCTCTTTCCGTTTGTTGGCCGCTTAAAAGATGATCAATATCAATATGGCAACCAAACTTATCATCAAACACAACATGGTTTTGCACGTGATCGAAAATTTCAAGTTATTGAGCAAACACCATCGATGGTTGTGATGGAACAGCATGATGATAGTGAAACTAAGAAGGCATTCCCTTTTTCATTTAGTCTTCAGGTAAAATTCGAATTGGTTGTTGATAAGGTTGAAATCAGCTATGCGGTGAAGAACCCGAGCGGAGATGAAACCTTAATCTATGCTATTGGAGCACATCCTGGTTTTAATATGCCATTAACTGGTGCCGGGAGTTTTGAACAAACAGAGTTAAGCGTTAAACCGGCAACAGAATATTCACGGATCGTTTTAGATGGCGCCTATAACGATTCAACTCATCCACAATTGATTGATATGAGGGATTCATTATCACTTAATCATGATCTTTTTAATAAGGATGCTATTATTTTCAAAACAGATGGCGGCCATTTTACAGCCAAATTAACAGATACTGTTGCTAATCATGGGGTCATAGTTGATACCTTTAATACGGAATACGTGGGAGTTTGGTCGCAGTATCCAAGTACAGCTCCATTTGTATGTGTAGAACCATGGTGGGGAATAGCTGATAATGTCAATGCTGATGGGCTCCTCCTTCATAAGCAAGGGATGCACCGTCTTGCACCAAATGAAACAGATAATTATCACTTTAGTATTAAGCCATTTTAACTAAAAATAGGAGACCGGGAAAATGATTATTTCCAGTCTCCTATTTATTTTGCTTCTTTTCTCGTAAATAATAGCCAAGGCCAAAACTTACCATCGATTCTTTTCCTGATAAAATTCGGTGAATGTTTGATCGGTGACGGTAAAAGACCACTCCTGTTAATATTCCTGCCACGATTGCTAAAATCCAAGCATGAATGAAGAGGGCAATAATGAAGATTGCACTAATCCCTACCATACTGGCGGCACTAACCATACTTGTCAAGCACAAGACAAAGATAAAAATCAAACAGGCAACAACAAAGAGGAGGGGGTTATAAGCTAATAGAATCCCCGCGCTAGTTGCCACTGCTTTCCCACCATGAAAATTATCGAATATTGATACAGTGTGACCAAGACTGGCAAAGAGTCCGATCAATAGTGGGTTAACAGTTCCAGATATTCCTAAAAAGTATGGCTGACTAGCGGCGAGTGTTCCCTTTAGAATGTCGATAAACAAAACAACAACGCCCGCCTTAAACCCCAATGTCCGAAAAGTATTCGTTGTTCCGATATTACCGCTACCTAACTTGCGAATATCCTTATGATAAATATACTTACCGATCCAGAGACCAGTTGGGATTGAACCTAAGAGGTAAGCGATAATAATCATCCCAATAATTTCAAAAAACATATAAATAGCTCCTTAATAATAGCTTATACAGCTTTTAAGCATAGCATGAATATTTAATTTTAACCACTAGGAAGGCACAATTTGCCATTCTCCAAAGTTTTCAGTATCATTTTAATTATGAATTGAAATTGTGGCCAGTTTAGCTTTACAATTAACAAATGTAAATGGTAAAATAATTTTTCGAACATACGTTTAGGTATAATATTGGCAATGGGAGGTCATTTTGTGGCCAAAGAAGAAGTAAAATATGATGCCTCATCCATACAAGTATTAAAAGGACTTGAGGCGGTACGAAAAAGACCAGGGATGTATATTGGATCTACTGATTCCCGCGGATTGCATCACCTGGTATATGAAATAGTGGATAATGCTGTTGATGAAGCGTTATCCGGTTATGGTGATGAGATTAACGTCACCATTGAAGCAGACAATGCGATTACAGTTCAAGATCATGGTCGGGGAATGCCGGTGGGAATGCATGCTTCTGGCAAACCGACACCCGAAGTTATTATGACGGTTCTTCATGCTGGAGGAAAATTTGGTCAGTCAGATGGTTATAAGACTTCAGGAGGACTTCATGGTGTTGGAGCTTCCGTTGTAAATGCCTTATCATCACATTTGACCCTGACAATTGTCCGTGATCACGTCCGTTACCAAGAAATTTTTAAAGATGGCGGTCAACCAGTTGGAACATTGAAAAAATTAGGAAAAACCAAAGCGGAGAACGGAACGACCGTCTCATTCAAGCCGGACCCGAAGATTTTTTCAACTACTGTTTATGACTATAATACCTTAGCTAATCGGCTTCGTGAGTCGGCCTTTTTATTGAAGGGGATTAAGATTACCCTTACTGATAAGCGAGCTGGTCAAGAAAAACAAGATGTATTCCAGTTCGCCGATGGAATTCAAGAATTCGTTTCTTATCTTAACGAGGGTAAGGATGTTTTAGGAAAGACGCTCTACTTTGACGGAAAGCAAGATGGGGTCGAAGTTGAAGTGGCGGCTCAATACAATGATGGTTATTCTGAGAGCTTATTATCATTTGTCAACAATGTTCGAACTCCAGATGGTGGTACTCATGAAGCCGGATTCCGGAGTGCCTGGACGAAGACTTTCAATGAATACGCAAAAAAGGTTGGTCTGTTAAAGGCTAATGATAAAAATCTGGAAGGTAGTGATGTTCGGGAAGGGTTAACAGCCGTGATCTCAGTCCGGATTCCAGAACGTCTACTTCAATTTGAGGGTCAGACAAAGGATAAACTGGGAACTCCTGAAGCACGGAAGATTGTTGATGCGATTGTCAGTGAGCAGCTTAACTATGCCCTAATGGAAAATGGCGACTTTGCTCAGATGTTAATTCGTAAGGCATTAAAGGCGCGTGAAGCTCGAGAAGCTGCCCGTAAAGCCCGTAATCAAGCTCGTGGTGGTAAACGAAAAGGCAAAAAAGAACGCAATCTTTCTGGGAAATTGACTCCTGCCCAATCAAAAAATGCTAAGAAAAATGAATTATTCCTAGTCGAAGGGGATTCGGCCGGTGGTTCAGCCAAGCAGGGGCGTGACCGTAAATTCCAAGCAATTTTACCATTACGAGGGAAAGTGCTAAATACAGAAAAGGCGAAGTTAGATGATGTCTTAAAAAACGAAGAATTGAATACGATTATCTATACTGTTGGCGCTGGGGCCGGTTCTGAATTTAACGTTGAAGATTCAAACTACGATAAGATTATTATTATGACTGATGCCGATGATGATGGTGCTCATATTCAGATTCTTCTTCTTACCTTCTTCTACAAGTATATGCGGCCAATGATCGAAGCTGGAAAGATCTATATTGCTCTTCCACCACTTTATCGTTTGCAACGAGGACGTGGAGCTAAGGCTAATATCACGTATGCGTGGACTAATGAAGAATTAACAAAATTGACTAAAAAGATGGGTAAAGGAGCACAGTTGCAACGGTTCAAAGGGCTTGGTGAAATGAATGCCGATCAGTTGTGGGAAACAACAATGAATCCAGATACCCGGACGCTGATCCAAGTTCGTATTGAGGATGCTGAATTAGCTGAGCGTCGTGTAACTACTTTGATGGGTAATAAGGTGGAACCACGGCGAGAATGGATTGAAGAAAATGTCCAATTCACGTTAGCCGATGATCAAGAATCCGATCAATTAGTTGAGAATAAAGGACAATTACCTCAAACTAAAGAACCTACAATTAGTACATGGAATAAATAGAGAAGGGAATCAAGTTTTGTGAGAAACGGAAAAATTGAACATATGACGCTCGAACAGATCATGGGTGATCGTTTTGGGCGTTATTCCAAATCAATTATTCAAGAACGAGCTTTACCTGATATTCGTGACGGATTAAAACCGGTTCAGCGCCGGATTTTATTTGCCATGAATAAAGATGGAAATACTTATGATAAAGGATTTCGTAAGTCTGCTAAATCAGTTGGAAACGTAATGGGTAACTTCCACCCCCACGGTGATAGTTCGATTTATGAAGCATTAGTCCGGTTGAGTCAGAATTGGAAATTACGTGAACCCCTAATTGAAATGCACGGTAATAATGGATCGATGGATGGTGATCCACCAGCCGCCATGCGTTATACTGAGGCTCGGCTTAGTAAAATAGCAGGCCTAATGCTTCAAGATATCGACAAAGATACAGTTGAGATGGCCTTAAACTTCGATGATACTGAAAAGGAGCCGACAGTTTTACCAGCGCGTATTCCGAACTTACTCGTTAATGGAGCAACTGGAATTTCTGCTGGATATGCTACTGAGATCCCAACGCATAATTTAAGCGAAGTTCTTGATGCATTGATTTATCTTATCAAGCATCCAACTGCTTCTTTGGATAAGTTAATGGAATTTATTCCTGGCCCTGATTTCCCAACTGGTGGAATCATTCAGGGGATTGATGGCATTCGTAAGGCATACCAGACTGGTCGCGGTCGGGTTGTAGTGCGAGCAAAAACGGAGATTGAAACCTTACGGGGTGGTCGTCAACAAATTAATGTGACGGAGATTCCTTATGAAGTAAATAAGGCGCAACTGGTTAAGCGAATTAACGATCTGCGCCTTGCCAAAAAAGTTGAGGGAATTGCGGAAGCTCGCGATGAAACTGATCGTAGTGGATTACGAATTGCAATCGAACTCAAACGTGGCGCTAATGCGAACGGTATTCTTAATTACTTATTAAAGAACACCGATCTACAGATTAACTATAACTTCAATATGGTTGCGATTGATGACCAGCGACCAATGCGTGTTGGATTGAAGCGAATTTTGACTTCCTATCTCGAATTCCAGAAAGAGATTATTCGTCGACGGACACAATATAACCTAACGAAGGCTCAACAACGTTTGCATATTGTCGAAGGGTTAATCAAAGCACTCTCAATTTTAGATAAGGTCATTAAAACGATCCGCGCAAGTAAGAATCGTAAGGACGCAAAGGAAAACTTAGTAAAAGAATACAACTTTACACCTGAACAGGCCGAAGCAATTGTTACCTTGCAACTTTATCGCTTAACAAATACGGATGTAACTGAGCTAGAAAAAGAACAAGAGCAATTAAACTCGCGGATTAATGAATATCAATTAATCTTAACTAACGAAAATGAGCTAGCAAAAGTTCTTACTAAGGAAATTAGGGCCATCAAGAAGAAATTTGGCAATCCGCGACGGACTAAGATTGAAAATCATGTTGAAAAACTTGAAATTGATACTAAAGTTACGGTTGCGAATGAAGATGTTGTGGTCTTGGTTTCGCATGCGGGCTATATCAAACGAAGCAGCATTCGTTCCTTCAAGGCTTCAGAAGCAGAAGAAAACGGTCTCCGGGAAGATGATTACCCATTATTGATTCAACAGACGAATACCTTATCGCATTTATTTATGTTTACCAACCTTGGGCATATTATTTACCGCCCAATTCATGAAATTGCGGATGCGCGGTGGAAGGATACTGGCGAGCATATCTCACAAACAATCGGCTTAGCAGATAATGAAGAGATCATTAAGGCAATGATTTTTGATAAACTGGATCAACCGGGAACGATTATCATGGGAACCAGCGATGGTCAAGTAAAGCAAACGGCCTTTAATGACTATAAGCCCGGTTCTCGTTACAAGAGTCATGCAAGTGTTGCAATTAAGCTCAGGGATAATGCGCAAGTTGTAAATGTTGATTACTATGAACCAACAAATGAGAATTGTTCACTATTGACGATTAGTCGCCAAGGATATGCAGTGCGGTATGATGTCGCAGATGTTCCTGTAACAGGGATCCGGACAGCTGGTGTACGGGCCATTAACCTGAAAGATGATGACCAAGTGGCAGATCAAATCTTAGTTAAAGATGGTCAAAATATTGCTGTAATTACCCAACGAGGAGCATTTAAGAAAATGCCCGTCAATGAGATTGAGGTTGGGGCACGTGCACGACGAGGAGAACTTGTCCTTCGACGGTTAAAATCACATCCTCATGAAATTGCAGACTTCCTTGCTTATGACCCTGATTATCAGGGAGCTTTTGAGACTATTACTAACCGGCCGGCATTCCAAGATATAATGGCTACCGACCATCATCTAAGTTCGATCAAGTCAAACGGGACTTTTGTAATTGATACCGATACGCAAGGGGAACCAGTAAAGCTTCGAATGAAACAAACTAATATCTTAACGGAAGAACCTGTTAGTCAAAGCTAAGAAGAAGGCGAAAAATTTGGCATACATTAAAGAAATTCGTGATTTGGTGGGGCATCGCCCTTTAATCATGACTAGTGCTTCTGGAGCGCTTTTAGACCAGCAAGGAGCTGTCTTGCTTCAAGAACGCGCAGATACTGGTGATTGGGGCTTTCCAGGCGGCTATATGGAATTTGGCGAATCTTTTGAGCAAACTGTAAAGCGCGAATTTAAAGAAGATGCGGGAATTGAAATTGTGCCTGTCAAACGACTAGCAATTCTTGATCAGAATTTTTACACGTATCCTAATGGTGACCGCGTTCAACCAGTTAATGCTTTTTACTTAGTTGAAGAAAGTAGCGCTAAGCATTATCAACCCAAAATTACAGAAACGACAACTACTGAATATTTTTCGTTAGATGAAGAACCGCCGCGCTTTTTTAACAATCAGCATGAACAAATGTGGCAGATCTTAAAAGATTTTACCCATAATAAGAAAGATATTTAATAATTGTTCTTTAATCTATTAACTTCCATGATAGAATAGAAAATGTAGATTGTTTCACCTACTAGAAATAACTAGGATTAAAGTAGTGAACAAACAGGAGGAATTTATATGAGCAAAGAATTAGTATTTGGACACCAAAAGCCTGATACAGATGCGATTACCGCTGCAATGGCATTTTCATACTTCCAAAACCAATTGGGATACGAAACTGAAGCAGTTGCTTTAGGTGAACCAAATGATGAGACTAAGTTTGCATTGAAGACTTTCGGTATGGAAGCACCACGCGTAATCGAAACTGCTGCAAACGAAGTAGATAAGGTAATGCTTGTAGACCACAACGAACCACAACAAAGTGTTAGTGATATCGACAAGGTCACTGTAACGCACTTGGTTGACCACCACCGAATTGCCGGCTTTGAAACGGCCCAACCACTCTGGGCAACTGTTCGTCCTTACGGCTGTGTAAGTACAATTATTACAGAATTGTTCCAAGAAAAGCACATTAATATTCCCGCTAACTTGGCTGGGATGATGCTTTCTGCTATCATTTCTGATACCTTGCTTTTGAAGTCACCAACTACAACTGACCACGATCGTGAAGCTGTTAAGTACTTAGCAAAGATCGCTGGTGTTGAAGACTACGAAAAGTACGGCATTGAAATGCTTAAGGCTGGTACTAACCTTGGTGCTAAGTCTGATGCTGATATCGTCGATGGTGATGCTAAGACCTTTGAACTTGGCGGCAAGAAGGTTCGTATTGGTCAAGTTAACACCGTTGATTTAGATGATGTTTTTGCTCGTCAAGCTGATCTTGAAAGCCAAATGCAAAGTATGATGGATGATAACGATTATGATTTATTCTTATTAATCGCTACTAACATCTTAAACAGTGACTCCGAATTATTAGTTATTGGTGATCCTGCTGAAAAGGTTGAAGCAGCCTTTGGTAAGAATCTTAACGAAAACAAGCGGATGAATTTACCAGGTGTTGTATCACGGAAGAAACAAGTTGTTCCTCCTTTAACTGATGCATTCGAAGGTTAATAAATTAATTAAAAAACTGAGAAAGATTTTGCGATTTTTCTCAGTTTTTTTGAGCTTTAACTTTCAAAGCTTATTCTTAATTAGTTAAAATATAAGTACTGATTTTAAGAAATGGGGTTGATATTAATGAATATCACATTTACTGATCAAGCTTTTGAGCGTTTACAGCGTTATGAATTATCATCTAAGAAGATGCTCCTAGACTTTGATGATGGGGTTGGCCCATTTTCTGCTGTTGGGAGTTGCAGTTTAGATGGTGATTATCGACTAATCCTTGTTAAAGAGGATTTAGATACCCCAGATTATAATGAAAAAATTACCTCTAATTTAGGGGATGTTTTTATTAAAGACCATACAGCAGTTCAATTTGATGATGAAATGGAAGTAAGGTTTAATCCGCGATACTTTACAATGCCACTTGTCAGTCCAAAACGCGTTTTAACGGATAATCTTGAAGTTCTGGATCTTAGTAATACAGACTTAAATTCTCAAATTGATCGAGCACATGATTGCTAGGAACATACTAAGGGAGCGTGATAGAAGCCAGATACGACTTCATGATCATGCTCCCTTATTGCTTTTAAAGAATAAGCCTGAAGATAAAAGTTATGATAATTGCAAAAATTCCAATAAACGTTGCATAGGAAAAATGTTTACGTTGAGCTGGTTTAATTAATGCTTGCCTCCCCATGAAAATTGTGAATAAAGCCCATAAAAAAGTGGCAATAAGCAAAATATATAATTTCCAGTTAATTGGAAGATGATGGTAAAAATCGCCATAAAATACCATCATGCCGATAAACATCACAATGGCATAGGCATAGTTATCGCGGTGAAAGTTAAAATTAAAAAGATGGTGGATTATAGAATGAAGTTAGCCACCCAGTTGGTGGTAAATAAAAAACGCCATTCGGCGTGACATCAGGTATCATATTAAGTGAACCAAACCTATATGAAAGGATGTCCGTCAAATGACGCACTTAAATGATACCATGTCTACTAGTTTATTGACTACTCATAAAAAGAATGCTCATCTTACTAAAGAAGAACGTGTGATGATTGCGACTTTAAAGTCGCAAGGACTTTCCAATCGCGCAATTGGTCGCCAATTAGGAGTTAATCATCAAACAATTAATAACGAGCTCAACCGTGGTACGGTCCGCCAACTTCGTCGTCAAAAATCTAATGGTAAGATTTACGAATATTCTTACTACATCTATAGTTATGAAGCTGGTCAGGCCACATATCTTGAACATCACCGCCATTCTGGTCGTCGTCGCTTATATTATTCTTCAAAGCAATTTTTACGATTAGCTGATCAGCTAATGCTTGGTGAGTTTGACGACCACCATTACTCCCCACAAGCGGTTATTTATAAGGCTCGAGATTTAATGAATGATGGCACCCTGATCCCAAAGTCGGTTGTAACTTTATATCAATGGATTAATGAGGGTGTGCTTCGTACGTCCAATTTAGACCTCTTTGAAAAACCTAAACGTAAGCATCATCGAACTCATCCGCAAGCTAAAAGGTGCTTAGGGCCTAATATTGCTCAACGACCTCAAACTGCGGACCAACGGTCCGAAATTGGCCATTGGGAACTAGATACAGTTCAGGGACAGAAAAACGGTAATGACAGTGTTGTACTAGTAATGACTGATCGCCTTTCACGAGTTAATATCACGAGTAAAATTGCTGGTAAAACTGCGCATGCAGTAAATCAGTTCTTTATAAATTTACGCCAGAAAATGGGCACAGATGCTTACTATCGCATCTTTAAGACAATAACCTCTGACAACGGTTCAGAATTTAGTGAGTTAACACAAGTTCACGATCATGTTTTCTATGCTGATCCGTATTCCCCTTGGGAACGTGGATCCAATGAGATCAATAACCGGTTTCTCCGCAAGGAGATTACCAAAGGTGAAGCTATAAATAACTATAGTAGTGCTCAGATCATAGCGACTAATGATTGGATGAATCACTATCCACGAGCTATGTTTAATGGACATTCGTCAATGGATATCTATCGTAAGGCCTTCTACCAAGAGATATCACAGCTCCATCAACCAATAATCAATTGGTCAGTATTATTTATTTGAGTCCAGTGGCTAACTTATTCTTGAAATTTAGGAAAATTAAAAAGATAAGCAAACACGCAAAATAATAAAATACTAATAATATCGTTTAAAATCATACCCTCTACACACTTCCTTATAGTTTTCATTATAGTCATTAACGGGATAAAGATAAAATATTAAGAAGCAATTGCAAATAATATGATATGATGGTCTTGTTAGAATTAATAAAGGCGGTGCTTGCAGTGAAGAAAAAAGCTATGCGACGAGAAATAAAATTATTAACTAAAGAAAATCAACAATTGCGTCGATACACCTTATTAGCATCAATCGGAATTTTATTAAGTATGATGATTGGGTTAGTTCGAATGGTTCAAAAAAATTAGTTAGGAAATTTTTTAGAGGGAAGTATAGTGGAGTTAGGATACCGAAAAGCGACACTTGAAGATTTACCAAAAATTGTTGAAATTTATAATCAAATTATTCCATCACGGTTAGCTACTGCGGATCTTACTCCGATCACGGTTGACGAACGGAAAGGGTGGTTTGAAGCGTTTGACGAAAATCATCCCATCTGGGTAATTGAATATCAAAATGAGGTTCTCGGGTGGGTTGCCCTTGAGCATTTTTATGGTCGTCCAGCCTATGATCATACTAGTGAAATTGCCATTTACCTTGATCAACGGTTCCGGAAACAAGGGGTTGGTACAAAAACCATGGAATTTATTATCGGTCAATTGCCTAAATTAACAGTTGATACAATCGTGGCTTATATCTTTGGTCATAATATTCCAAGCCTAAAGTTATTTAAATCGTTTGGTTTTACGCAATGGGGGCTTTTACCACAAGTAGCAGAGCTTGATGGGATTAAACGTGATTTAGTTATTTTAGGACGTCATTTTAAATGATTATTGTGTAAATATGACATAAGTAAAGCCACGTCCATAAGAATAAGAAGCAAGCAGAATAGGCCTCCAACGCCCGGTAAAGCCGAATGCTGGAGGCCTATGGTGCATATGAGAGCTTCGTATTGAAAACGAAGGTGCCCGTGATGCTTTGCTCGTTCCCTTATTTTGTATCTTTTTTTACTTCTTCTTTTGTTTTAACATCATTGATATGTAGCTCAAACTTAACTAAATTTAAACCAGTCATCTTATCGATTGCACGCTGCACCTCAGAACAAACAGCCTTAAAAATTTCTGGAGCACTTTTACCATATTCGATGGTAGCTTCCATTTTTAATGCGACTTGCTTTTCACCAACATCAGCATCGATTCCCTTTGTTGGATTGCTTCCGGAAGTTACTTTATCTGCTAATTCACTAAACATATTTCCGTCGAGGGAAAGGATCCCAGGGACTTTGCTAGCGGTAATTCCAGCAATTTTTTCAATTACCTGATCATCAAATGTTAATTGTTCATTAATTGTTTTATTATTTGTAGTGGTTGTCATATTAATTCCTCCTTGAATTAGTTGGCAAATTTATCTAACATTTTTATCGCGAGTTTATTTAATGAATAGCCTTTTGCATCAAGAACATAGCCAATTCCGCCTAAGATAGTGACAGCTAACAGAATGCCAATCATTGGGAAAAAGCCCCACATAATCCAACTAATGCTGATAAGCAGTCCTAAGATAACGCCAATTGTAGCAAGTTTCATATAGTACCTCCTTTTTAGACAATGTTGACTGATTCTTTGTTTGAGTAGGGACTTAGCTTAATGTGTAATTTATTAAGATCAATGTCGAAGTCCCGTTTAAGGTTTTCTTTAATTGTCTGGAGTAGTACTGTATGAATTAGTTTTGGATTGGTCCTCTTAGAGAGCATTCCATGAACGGTGACGTCTGCGTTGTGATTGTTACGGTGCATCTTGAGTTTAATTACGGGATTGTAAAGGTCAAATTTAGCAATTGAAGTAGTTAAGCTATGTTCAACTGCATGTTGATCAATTTGAACTTTATTAGCACCATCCTTAGCGATTGTCATTTGTTTAGTCGTTGTTGGGCGAAAAACGGCAATTGCTATTACGGTTAAAGCAACGATAATTAAAAATACTGCGACTCCGGCTGAGAAACTTTGACCGATGGGGCTGTGAAGCCAATCGTTAACTGGAATCGTCCAAGTTTGGTCACGATAAAACCATAATGATACGACAACGATTCCAATAATTACCTGAAGCATCATCACAAATGAAATCCACCATTTTTTCCATGCGGTCATTAGTACCACTTCCTTTCTATAAATAATTTTTAGTACAAGCTAATAGTAACATGCTTGGAAGCGTTTTACATTGCTTTTGAAAATGCTAAAGGTAATATTAAGAACCTGTTAACAGAATAGTCATAATTAAAAAAATCGATCTCACATCAGAAAATGATTGTAAGATCGATTTTTTGATTCTTTAATTGTTTTGTCGTTCTTGTAGTTTAGCGATTTCAGAATAAGCCGGAGCAAGCATATCTTCAATTTGTTGGAAGAGCGGAGTATAGCGTTGATATACTTTTACTGCGGCTGGATCTGGTTGGTAAGAACTAACCTTACCAATGAACTTCTGTGGTGTATCAAGACTATCAATCATTCCCAAACTTTGCATAGCCATAACTACTGACCCGAGGCAGCCAGATTCAAATGAGTCAGGAACGTTAACTGGACAGTTTAAGATATCAGCAAGCATTTGGCGCCATACTTTTGAGCGAGCAAAGCCACCTGTTGCAGTAACGCTCGCTGGTTCACCGACTAACGCTCGTACTGCTTGGAAGACTGTTGCAATGTTCATGCTAATTCCTTCCATAACTGCTCGTAGCATATCAGCCCGTGTATGGATATGAGAAAGCCCAAAGAAACTACCGCGCGCTTTAGCATTCCACAATGGTGCCCGTTCACCGCCCAGGAAAGGATGAAAGAGGAGTCCATGCGCGCCTGCTGGTACTCCTTCAATAACGTGATTTGCTAAAGTATAAGGATCAACCTGTTCGTTTTTAACTGCGCTACTATCGACAAGGTGTTTTACTGCCCATTCATAGACATCGCCACCGTTATTAAGCGGACCACCAACGACCCACAATCCTTTATTAATAGCATAGCAGAAGAGGCGGCGTTCTGGATCAATAACAGGATGATCAGTTACGACTCGTACAGCTGCGGAAGTACCGATTGTAATTGCTACTGTATTTTGCTTAATTGCACCAACACCAATATTTGAAAGGGCACCATCGTAAGCACCATAGACAAATGGCGTATCAGCGGGTACTCCTAGTTTTTCTTGGGCTTCGGGTACTAAGCCAATTGCTTGAGTTGTTCCATCGACAATTTCAGGCAGTTGATCTTTGGTTATTCCTGCAACCCGAAGAGCCTGGTCATCCCAATCACAAGTTTTAAGGTTCATCAAGCCAGTTGAGGAAGCGATTGACATATCAACCTTAAATTCATTAAATAACCGGTAGAAAAGGTAAGCCTTAATATCAGCAAAATATGCTGTGCGGCTAAATAAATCTGGTTCGTCTTCCTTTAACCAAAGGAGCTTTGTCAAGGTTGACATAGGGTGAACAGGAACCCCCGTCTTCATATATAGTTGTTGTCCTTCAGTCATCATCTTAAGGTTGTCTGCTGCGCGCTGTGCACGACTATCTGCCCAGGTGATTAACCGTGAAAGGGGCTTCTTATCTTTATCTAATAAGAGGAGGCTTTGGTTTGCGCTTGAGATTGAAACTGCTAGTAGTTTCCCCATACTAAGGTCAGCTGCCCTAGCTACATCATGGATGGCTTGTTCAGCAGCATTGATTACTTCTTCTGGCTCTTGTTCTGCCATTCCCGCGGCATTGCGGTGCAACTCGTAGCCATAATTAGCTTGTGTGATCACCTGCGCATTTTGATCATATAAAACGGCCTTTGTGCTAGAGGTTCCAACGTCAACACCAATTAAGTAGTTCATTTATTGTTTCTCCTTTAAAACTCAATTTAATTCTCTTTGTAATATTATATGCTAAAGTGACTGGTGTGCAATGATTTCAACTGGTAAAAGGGTAGTGGAACTGATCGTACTTTGTTGGTTAATTTGCGTTAAAAGTTTATTAGCTGCTAAGCTACCCATTAGCTCCATATCTTGCTTCAACAGAAAAATGCCATTGGCGACATATTGCGACCATTCCCAATCATCAAAGCTAACTAAGCCAAGATCGTCAGGGAAGGAAAGGTTTAGTTCCTTAAAAATTGCTAAAAGGTCAAATAAAATAGGTCCCATTAATGAAACGACAGCAGTTTTGCCTTTAAGCTCATTTAACTGTTGCAGAAACGTTTTAGCAAGCCACTGCCGATCATGTCCTCGGGTTTCAATATTGTGATAGCTTAGCCCGTTATCAGCAGCAGCAACCTTCAAACCGGCGATTCGGGGAATTTGACCAGATGCTTCCGCAAAGTGCGCACTGACAGTTAAAATATTCTGATAACCATTTTGATACAAAATTTTACCGAGGTTATAACAAGCATCGCGATTAGCAGAAGTGACCTTGCCAACTGTAGAAGGCTGGTCATCAACTTCACGGTCGACAATCACGAGAGGAATATCGTTATGGATAGCAGGGGCGAATTGACTAAAGTGGCGGGAATTAGGCTGGACAATAATTCCGTCAACTCGTTGTTGGTATAGTCGCTGAAGAGCACGACTTTCATTTTCCCGTGAGTTGTTCGTATTCATGAGGAGGATATCATAGCCTGCCTGTTGCAAAACATCATCGATCCCTTTAGCAAGTAAGGATGAAAAGGGGTTAGAAATATCTCCAACGAGGATTCCGACAACGTGACTATGAGTTTGTCGAAGTTGACGTGCGGAAGCGGTTGGAACAAAGTGAAGGTCTTTAATTGCTTTTTCCACCCGTTTCCGCGTTGCTGGGCGCATTTTATCATAACGACCATTGATAATACGTGAAACGGTAGTCGCTGAAACACCAGCTGCTTTAGCAACGTCAGCGATAGTAGTATGTTGCGTCATTTGTTTATTCATCATCCTTATTAGTTCTACTATTAAGAATACCAAACCATACAAAAAGCGTCACTAGCTAATTCGCTAGGACGCTTAAATTGACTTAGACAAATAATGAAATGGCGTAGACGGCTCCTAAACCAGCAATGGCTAAGACGGAAGTAAGAGTTGTCCACGAAAGCAAAGTTTCCTTTAATGAAAGGCCAAAGTATTCCTTAATCATCCAGAAACCGGCATCATTAACGTGTCCACAAAAGACAGAACCGGCACCGATGGAAAGAACCATTAATGTTGCCATAATTGAGTTACTACCAAATTGGTGAGCCATTGGAACCACAAGTCCGGCAGCAGTCATCGCAGCAACCGTTGAAGATCCGAGTGACATCCGTAATAAAGCAGTAATTAACCAAGCAGCTAGAATTGGTGAAATGCTAGTTTGAGCAAATAGTCCAGAAATGTACTTAGAAATTCCACCATCAACTAGAACTTGCTTGAAGGCACCACCACCACCGATGATCAAAAGCATAACTGAGATTTGCTTGATTGAGTCGGCAAGGGAGGTCGAGATATCTTCCATTTTTTGGTTTCGTTGTAGTCCCATCGTAAAGATTGCAAAAATTAATGAAAGAAGCATTGCAAGGTCAGGAGCACCAATAAATTGGATGAATTCATTAACGGGATTGTTCTTAGGGAAAATAAATGAACAAATAGTAGCAACGGCGATTAAAATAACTGGCATCATTGCAGTTAGAACGGAGATACCGAATTTAGGCGTTTCTTCAAGCTTGAATTCTTTATATTCGCCAAGAACTGAAATATCAATATTTTTGCGGTAGACACGCGGATATACTTTTTGTAATACCCAGTTATAAACTGGACCAGCAATAATGATTGTTGGGATTGCGGCTAAAATACCGAGCAGCAATACGTGTCCAAGGTTAGCCCCAAGAATGTCTGTAATAGCGGTTGGAGCGGGGTGTGGTGGTAAGAAAGCGTGGGTAACGTTTAAGGTAGCCGCCATTGGAATACCGAGGTACATCAATGGCATATCGAGTTCGCGGGCAATGATAAAGATAATTGGTAAAACAACGACAAGCCCAACTTCAAAGAATAATGCTAACCCAATGATAAAGGAGGCAAGGATAACAGCAACTTGAATCCAGCGCCGACCAAACTTATTAATCAGGGTTGTTGCAATTCGATAGCCACCACCAGCATCAGAAACTAATTTACCAAGCATTGAACCGAAACCGAAGATGATAGCTAAGTGTCCAAGCTGGCCTCCGATCCCTGTTTCAATGGTTTGGGGAATCTTTGTAAGCGGTAAGCCGAGTAACAAACCAACGATGAATGATGTGATTACTAAACCAACGAAAGTGTTCATCTTTAGTTTAACAATCATGAAAATTAAGATAATAACTCCGATTAAAACAATAAGTAAAGGCATAATAATAACCCCCCCCCCTTAATGAATAGATTGTTGTTGTAATTTAGCGATGGTCGAATAGGCTGGTGTTAATAATCCCTCAACCTGTTGAAAGAGTGGTAAGTAATTTTGATAAACATTAACCGCCTCTTGATTTGGTTGATAAGAACTGATATCACCAATTAGTGTTTTGATGATTTCATAGTTTTCAATCATTCCTAGACTCTTCATTGCCATGGTGATTGCACCGAGACAACCGGATTCAAATGAGTTAGGGATATTGACTGGACAGTTTAAGACATCTGCTAACATCTGCCGCCAAACTTCAGCCCGAGCAAAACCGCCAGTTGCAGTTACGCTTGCGGGATTACCAACAAGGTCACGAACCGCTTGAAAAACAGTTGCAATATTCATACAAATTCCTTCCATTACTGAGCGCAACATATCGGCACGGGTATGAATGTGAGAAAGCCCGAAGAAACTACCACGCGCATTTGCATCCCATAATGGTGCCCGTTCACCGCCAAGGAATGGGTGGAAAAGCAAACCGTGAGCTCCAGCAGGAACACCTTCAATAACCTGGTTAGCAAGAGTGTAAGGATCAATGTTTTCGTTTTTAACTGCACTAGCGTCAACTAAGTGCTCAACAGCCCACTGATAGACATCGCCACCATTATTAAGCGGACCGCCGATAACCCATAAACCTTTATCCACGGCGTAACAGAAAAGTCGTTGCTGAGGATCGATTACTGGATGGTCAGTTACAACCCGCACACCAGCTGAAGTCCCAATCGTAATGGCAACAGTATTTTGCTTAATTGCCTCCACACCTAAATTAGATAAAGCACCGTCAAAAGCACCATAGACAAATGGCGTGTCAGCGGGGATGCCCATTTTTGCTTGCGCTGCTGCTGTTAAGCCAATCGCTTGGGTTGTTCCGTTCACGATTTCTGGTAATTGGGAACGATCGACATTAGCGAGTTCCAATGCCTGATCATCCCAGTCACACGTATTGACATTCATCATTCCGGTACATGAAGCGATGGAAACATCAACCTTAAACGTATTGAAAAACTGGTGGAAGAGGTAGGACTTGATGTCGCCAAAATATGCAGTTTGGGCAACCTTATCTGCTTGTGTCTTGTTGAGCCACATAATCTTGGTCAATGGGGACATTGGATGAATAGGTGTACCTGTTTTAGCATAAATTTGCTGACCGGCTGGACTATTCTTTAATTCGTTTGCGACATCGCGCGCACGTGTATCAGCCCAAGTGATCACCCGTGAAAGAGGATTGAAATTCTTGTCGAGCATGATCACGCTTTGGTTAGCACTGGAAAATGATACCGCTAACAATTTTTCGTTTGTTAAATCTGCTTTTTGTGCCGCATCATGAATAACTTTTTCGACTGCTTCGACAATTGCAGTTGGGTTTTGTTCAGCCATTCCACTAGCATCGCGGTAAAGGGAATAACCTTGGCTAAATTGGTCTAACACAGTTGCATTTTGGTCATATAGAACTGCTTTTGTAGAAGTAGTTCCAACATCGACACCGATAAAATAATTCATTGTACTAATTCTCCCTTTATTAATTTGAAAACGCTTTAGTTTATCGTTACACCTAATAATATACTGTCGTATGTAAGCGATGTCAATAGCTTATTTAAGATTAGTTTATCGGTTTCCTAAAAATTAAAAATCGAAAGTGATTGCATCTTAATATTGAGGTGTGATACTATTAATTGCTTAATTTGTTATGGTTTAGCTGTAAGCAACGATTTTAAGGAGGGATTACAATGAAAATCCGGAAAGCAACAATGGCAGATTTAGATGTAGTAGTAGATATTTTACGTGATGGACGTAACCAGTTAGCTGAGCGGGGCGTTGATCAATGGCAGGGGGATTATCCGAACGTTACCCATGTAAAAGAAGATATTAAGAATGGTTATGCTTATATCGTTAAAGCAGATGATGGACAAACAGTTGGCACGTTAGCAATTGTTGAAGCACCGGATCATTTTTATGATAAACTCAACGGGGAATGGCTAATTAATACTGAAAATTATGTTGTAATCCACCGCGTAGCTATTCATTCACGGCATGCAGGAAAAGGATACGCATCCAAATTATTTTTGAGTTTGATTGAGTATTTGGAGACTAAACGTCCAGAGATCAAATCAATTCGTTTAAGTACAAATGAAAATAATATGGCAATGCAACGGATCGCAACTAAGAGCGGCTTTAAAAAGGTAGGGACCCTCCATGGAGCTTTTCGTCCAAGTGAGTTGTCTTATGTTTATGAACTGTTAACAAAAGTGCGTGTAGCATAAAAAAGGGAGCGAGACAGAAGTCACTCGTGACTTCGTTTTTCGACGCGAAGCTAGCCTCTGGGAGCCCCCGCAAGCAACAATAGGCCTCCAATGTTCGGCTTTTTTGCCGAGCGTTGGAGGCCATTGTTGTACTGCGCTATTTGTTTTTTTCTGAAAGTAACTTAACTTATGTCATAGTCCCTTTAATTTCACTATTTTTCATTAATTTTCTTAGCGTATTCGCGAGCGTTGTAAAGTTCGTAGACTACCCAGGTTTCAATAAGGGTAATGACACAGATGAGAATAGCGGTATACATGTCTGGTAAAACAAACAGTAAGAGTAAGAAGATCCATGAAATCCATGACCACTGAGTTTCAATTGTGACGATTCGCTGAACTCGTTTAGTAGGTTCAATACGGCCGGATTGGTTAAAAATAGTCCGAATTTGGTAAAAATAACGAACTTCAAAAATACTTTCGATAATAAAAATTGCTGTTAAGATGATTAATAAAATGTTCATCATAAATAAGAGCCCCTTATCTTTCAATTTATCTCTAATTTTAGAACTCTTGGGCAAGAGAAGCAATTTAGATAGTCAAAAAATCAAACTACGCCATGATTTATCTCATAATTGTGTTCAACGGATGATTAGTTGTAAGTGATTTTAGATGCCTTTTTTAATTTCTTTTCCGAAAGCGGATTCAAATGGCGTATAATTTAAATATAATATCCAAAATTGGAGGATTTGTAATGAAAAAGCATCGGAAATTAGGCTTTATTCTTTGTTTAGCAGTTCCGTTAGGGCTTAGCTTATCTCATCCTACTCCCACTAATGCATCAGTAGTAATGCAGGATAACACTCAAGCTGATGTTAAAGTTGATGTTCAAAGTTCAAAAACGATAAAAAATGATGAGGATCAATCGGCCCTTGCAATTGCACAACAAGTTAAGAATCAACAAATCGATAGTCAGCAGCTAGTTAATGATACATATCAAAAAATGGCGGAAAATAAGGATCTTAATAGTGTGATTTATCAAGATCCAGTAAATGCACGGCAACAGGTAAATGCTTTGCCAGATACAAACACTACTTCAGAGCAGCCTTTTTACGGAGTGCCAATTCTAATTAAAGGGTTAGGCCAAGCATATAAAGGATATCCGAATACGAATGGACTTCCGTATATGGAAGATAATCGTTATGGTTATACTAAAAATTTTGTGGCAAAGTTGCAGAAAATGGGATTTGTAATTGTTGGTGAAACAAATTATCCTGAGTTAGGATTAATTAATGTTACAGATTCCAATTTATATGGGCCAGCGCATAATCCATGGGACCTCACGCGAAATGCTGGCGGATCTTCTGGTGGAGCGGCGGCAAGTGTGGCTGCTGGAATAGTACCGCTTGCAACCGGAAATGATGCTGGTGGTTCCTTAAGAATTCCTGCTTCGTGGTCAGGTGTAATTGGGTTAAAACCTACTCAGGGAATTATTCTTGGAGATTCATTAACGCCTTCAGTGGTTAACTTTGCAGAAACGCGGCGGATTGATGACACGATCAAGTTATTTGAGGGCTTACTAGATCCAAAACGGAAATCATTATTGAAGGAATTTCCGCTTAAGCTCCAAGACCTAAAAATTGCATATTCATTAAAATCACCAGTAGGTTCTGTTGTTAGTGTGGACGCTAAAACAGCTGTTTTAAATGCAGTAACCTTCTTACGGCAACAGGGCTTTCAAGTAGTCGAAAAGGATAGTCCGGTTGATGGGGTAAAACTGATGCGTGCTTATTATTTAGGGGCTTTGAGTGACGGAACAGTTGCTAATTATCTGGCTCAACAAAAACTGCACCGTAATCTGCAGGCTAGCGATGTCACAGAGCATTTGGTTAGTCCGATGACATATGCGTTGTATGAAGCTAGTAAAAAAGCACCCAAAGAAATAAAGCAAACTTACAATAATGAATTAGCGTTAGTTGCTGCTCAGATGAAGAGTTTTCATGAAGAATATCCGATTTATTTAACGCCAACTACCGCAACGGTTGCACCATTAAATTCTGATCCAGCATTTTTACCAGCAGATGTTGCTAAAATTTTGCAAATGGCCAAGATGCCTTTTGATCAACAAATGGATGTTATTTACAATGCTTGGTATCATGGATTAAGTAAAACGCCATTTACGCAATTAGCTAATTTAGCAGGAGAGCCAGCATTAAGTTTGCCAACCTATGTTAACGCACAAGGATTGCCATTAGGGATTCAGTTAGAAGGAGAAAAGGGCAGTGATCTGATTTTATTAGCATTAGGGAAATTATTTGAAGAGAAAGGTAAACTAATCTTCCTAAGTGATTACCAAAAGTTAAATAATGATGTCCAGCCTAGTGAGCCACAAAATGAAGACGCAGCAAATATCTCAAAAGTTGTTGTCCATAATTTAGGCAAAAAATCAGTTTATGAATTCCAAACTGCTTCAAGTAAACTTAATATTTCAGATAATGTTAGTCCGAAATATGTAGTAAAAACTTCGCAACAAGTGAATGCCAGGAAATTGCAATCAACAAAAGAAAAGCAGTTACCACAAACAGGATCAAATAATAATGATGGGTTAGTTTTGCTTGGATTAGCCTTATTCTCATTAAGTCTGACAAGTGTTTATCAAAACAAGCGAAAATTTTGATAAACAGTTTTGACTAATCCTGTACATAATTTATAATATGAGTAGGAAGAGAATTCTTGAATTGAATAGGAGGAAATAGATATGTCATTGATGCAAAATACCTCAGAAATTAACAAGACTAATAAGCAGGTGTACTTAATCACTTTATTGCGGAAGAGTACAAATATGCCACAATACATTGACCACATGATTTATGAAACTGCAGAAGGTGGTCAAGAATTTATGGCGCGCTTAGTCGAAGCTTTTTCACGGGCAGGTTACCGGGAAAAGAAGCTTAGCGACGACAAGTACAACCTCGATAACGGACTTGATAAGATCACTTTGCGGGGTTCATACCAACCTATTTACAAGGGATAATTAAAATTGACTAAATTAAAAGAGCTGATGCTGCATTTGAGGCACCAGCTCTTTTAATTTAGTTATTGTTTCGTAACGATAGAACCTTAACATCGTTTTCGTAGTTAGCACTCCACCAACCTTGTTTATTGACGTAACCAGTTGGCAAGCAAAGAATAACTAAGAAGATTATCTCGATGACTGAGGAAATAGTTTCCATCACTGCATTGTCGTTACTTGTAAAAATAAGGGAAAGTAACCAGAAAACTAAGACAGTCCAGCCAGTCAAACCGGTATCACGAACCCGCCGGACACAGATAGCAATTCCGGGAATAATAATAGCAATAGCGAATACTGCAATAACGAAAAGCAAGAAAATTAAGAATCCAACGCCACGATTATAGCCATTCATAATCGAAGTGACAGAAGCAAAACCAGCGATTGCTAGTAAGAAATATAAAATAACAAAAATAATGAAATTAACTAATACTGGCCACCAAAAATCCGCCCGCGTTGAAGTAGCCCGGTACTTAAAGGCGTTTTCCCAGTAGTATTTGTAAGCTTCAAACATACAATTCTCCTCCTTTGATAGGTTTGCTTTGATTATAGCATTTTTGCGGGGATGTAGATTGACTTATGATTTGGGGAGGAGAAAAAATCCCTAGCCTTGGTAATTTTTTATCAAGGTTAGGGAATTACTATTTTATATTGAAAACTAAATTAGATAAATTGAACTCCACCGTCAATTTGGACAGCTTGACCAGTCATGTAGTCAGATTTGTCTGAAGCGAGGTAGGAGACAAAGTTAGCGACGTCTGATGGATGTTCAACACGACCAAGAGCAATTCCGTCAATAGCGGCCTTTAAGTATTGACCTTTTTCACCACCATTTTCTTCAACCATCTTTTCGTCGATAAAGTCCCACATATCGGTACCCACAATACCTGGGCAATAGGCATTAACCGTAATATTAAATTTAGCTAATTCCTTAGCAGCTACTTGTGTTAATCCACGAATAGCAAATTTAGTTGAAGAGTATGCTCCTAATTGTTCATAACCAATGTGTCCAGCGATACTTGAAGCATTGATGATTTTACGGATTTTATCTCCATCATCTTGCTTCCTGAATTGTTCAGCAGCAGCTTGAATCCCAAACAGAACACTATCAACATTAGTAGCGTAAATTTTATGAAATTCTTCGGCTGATTCGTCTAGGAGATTACCGATTTGTGCAATTCCGGCATTGTTAATGTAAGTGTCAAGGCGTCCAAAGTTATCCACAGCAGCTTTTACAAGCATTTCATGAGTTTCCTTTTTTGAAACGTCACCAGGAGCTGCCACAACCTTATATCCTTTGTCAGCTAATTCTTTGGTTGTCTTGTCTGTTTCTTCTTTATGATAACCATTAATGACCATTTCATAGCCATCTTTTCCTAGTTGTTCCGCAATGCCCTTTCCGATACCACGACTACTACCAGTAATAACAGCAACTTTTTGTTCAGTCATAATAAAATCTCCTTTAAATACAACCTTACTTTCTAACAACAAGTTAATTATTGCACAAATTAAAAATAAAAGGATACTTTTTTGCTAAAATTTGGTAAAATGCTTAAATGTTTTTACTTACGTTGCATAGGAGTGTTAATTTTTCTTATAATGTTAAAGAATATAAAGTTAAAGTGGGTTATTAAATGACTATTTGGAAGAGCGAACTAGCATTTGAAAATGAATTAATTAACCATCTTAGTAATTTAGGTGGAACTAAGCAATGGGAATACTTACCACAGATTAAAACAACAGATCAATTGTGGGACAACTTTAAGCGTATTCTTGAGCAACATAATCAAGACCGCCTAGAGAAACCGTTATCGCCAACGGAATTTAATCAAGTGAAGGCGATAATCAACAAATTAAATACTCCCTATGAAGCAGGGCAGTTTCTATATGGGACTAATGGAATATCGCAAATTGAAATTGATCGTGATGATGGTAAACATGTATATTTAACAGTTTTTGACCAGGATCAAATAGGTGCTGGGAATACTGTTTATCAAATTGTTAACCAAGTTGAACGTCCAGCAGTAATTCCAGGACGGAAGAATCGTCGTTTTGACGTAACAATGTTAATAAATGGTTTACCAATTATCCAAATTGAGGAAAAAGCTGATGGTCGGGATGCTAAAGAAGCGTTAAACCAAATGCATCAATATATCGAAGAAGACCAATACTCAGATATTTTTGGCACTCTTCAGATCTTGGTGGCCTTAACACCACATGATGCTCGTTACATGGCTAATGCAACTGCTGACAAGTTTAATACCGATTTTGCATTTCAATGGCAACGAGCAAAGGATAATAAACCAGTGCTAGATGCAATGCAATTTGCGGATCTAATGTTATCAATTCCGATGGCCCATCAAATGGCAACAAACTATATGATTTTAGATGGAACGCCCCGTCATCAAATGATAAAGATTATGCGTCCATATCAAGTTTATGCAACAAAACGAGTCATTAACAAAATTCGTGAGCATACGTTTGGGATTGATGATCAACGAATCGGATATGTTTGGCATACAACTGGATCTGGTAAAACCATCAGTTCATTTAAGGCTGCCTGGCTTGCATCACGATTACCTAATGTTGATAAAGTTGTATTTATGGTTGATCGAGTGGCCTTAACTAACCAAACAGTTGATGAATATATGGCGTATGATCCTGAAAATACTGAAGGAAGTAATGGGGGAGTAGTTACTGATACTGCTAATCGGTGGGCATTAGCTAATAAATTGAAGCGTAAAGGAAACGGAATTATTGTAACTTCTACTCAAAAGATGGATGCAATGGTTCGAAGCAAGGACTTTAAGCCTGTTGATAAGAATCTTGTCTTTATTGTTGATGAAGCTCACCGATCAACTTCTGGGGAAATGCTGCAAAGAATTCGGAAAGCTTTTCCTAAATCGGCCTGGATTGGTTATACTGGGACTCCTGTCTTTCCAGAAGAAAATGGTAAGTCTAAAGCGCCGACAACTCGTGATATCTTTGGGGATGTTATTCATACTTATACAATTCAAGATGCCATTAAAGATGGTAATGTTCTTGGATTCAAGGTGGATTTTGAAACAACATTAACTGAAAAAGTACTGCGAGAACAGTATCTGCCAGAGTATTTTAAGGCTCGCTATCCTAAGATGACAGATGAGGAAATTCAAGAACGAATCGCCAATATGAATGAAAATGATATGGACGATAAGGTTGAGCCAAGTGTCTATGATGAAAATCATAAACATATTGAGTTGGTTGTTGAGGATATCTTGAGAAATTGGAATAAGCGCTCCGTTAATGGTAAGTACAATGCAATTCTTACTACTCATGTTGGCGGCGGGAAAGCATCCACTCCAATGGCGATGGAGTATTATAACGAATTTAAGAAGCAAAATGCTAAAAAGGAACATCCATTACGAATCGGAATTACCTTTAGTCAAGATACGTCCAATGGTGATAATCAGTTAGAGACAAATGATTCTTTGCGTAAAGCAATGCAAGACTACAATGAAATGTTTGGTACGAGCTTTAATGATAAGCAGGTTAAAGAATATACAGAACAAGTAGTTTCGCGATTGAATCGGACAATTGATGATGTCAAATACTTTGATCTTGTTATCGTTGTTGACCAATTATTAACAGGATTTAATGCACCACAATTGAATACTCTTTATGTAGATCGGACATTAAAGGGTGCAGCTTTAATTCAAGCATATTCGCGAACAAATCGAGTTCAAGATATGCAAACCAAGCCATTCGGCCGAATTGTAAATTACCGATGGCCTAAACACACGGAAAAGTTAATGAAAAATGCATTAGCAAAATATGCAAATCGTAACTCCGCTAACATTCAAGAAGAACTTTTTAACGATGAAGGTAAAAACGATGGTGTTATTGCTCCTTCCTACGGTGAAGTTAAGAAAGAATTGCATAAGGTTGTAAATAGGTTAGCTGGTTTTTCAGAAGATTTTACTGATATTCCAGCAAGCGAAAATGCACAAGAACAAATGTACAAAGACTTACGCCAATACAACCATTTGATGGCAATTGCTAAGCAAGATGATAAATATGATGATACACATCCTGAAAAATTATTAACTTCATTGGGAATGAGCTTGGATGATGAAGAAATCTTAACAACCACTTTAGCAAATCGGCTAAAAACAAAAATTGCTAAAAGACATCATATTGATTTCTCACAAGTTGACCTTCAAATGGAACATGTTAAGGAAGTGAAGGTTAATTGGGATTATCTTGAAGGTTTAATTGTCGAGGTAATGAATAAGTATCACGATAACGACATTGAGGGCGCTAAAAAATCCGCTGAAGAAGTAAAGATTATTTCCGATAAATTAGAAGATCGAGGATATGCGGCCAAAATTCTAAGATTTATTAAGGATCTCTTCAAAGGAAAGGTTAAATTTGAATATCCAGTTCAGCAAAAGCACGTTAAGAAACTGATTGCGCAAAACAATGAAGGTCAGCAACGTTCTGCTATTTTTGAGTATAAGAAAAAGTGGGGACTAGCTGATATTGAAGATTCACATTTAATAAATGAAATCTTAGACAAGCATGTCATTGGTGCCGATGACCTAAATGGAAATGGAGAGCTCGACAACATCGTCATGGAAGGCCAAGCGGTATATAAGACAGATGCTGAAGCTGAAGAGGTTAAGGGACTTTCAAGGATAAAATATCGAACGAAATTACGTCATTCTATCAATGAGTTTGCAGATGAATTAAAGAAAAAGTTTTAGGAGTTTTTTGAAGTGAATAAAGCACAAGAAATAACAAGTCAATTATGGGAAATGGCAAACCGCTTACGGAGCAATATGGATGCCAGCGAATATCGAAATTACATTTTAGGTTTTATGTTTTATCGGTATCTCTCAGAACACCAAGAAAAAAGTATGGTTGAAAATAAATTGATCGATGTCGCAGAGGGTCAGAGTGTAAATGACGCATATAAAGAACAAGCAAGTGGTGAAGACTTAAATGATTATTTAGAAGAAATTGCGTCTTCGCTTGGTTATGCGATTGCCCCTGAATATACATGGGCAACAATTGTTGATAAAGTTAATAGTAATACAATTGCTCCCTCAGACTATCAGGATATGTTAGATAGTTTTAACCATAATCTAAGCCTTAATCGGAATGCTAAAGTAGATTTTCATGGGATATTTGATGATATGAATCTAGGTAATTCTCGTCTAGGTAATTCAACATCAGCGCGGGCAAAGGCATTAACTGATATTGTTAATTTAGTAGACCAAGTTGAATATAGAGATGAAAATGGTAAAGATATTTTAGGAGATATTTATACATATCTAATTAAAGAATTTGCCGGAAATTCAGGAAAAAAAGCTGGAGAATTCTATACCCCACACCAGGTTTCTGAAGTATTAGCTAAATTAGCTACATCAAGTTTAGATCCTGAATTGGAATCTCCAGAAGTGTATGACTTTGCTTGTGGAAGTGGATCGCTACTATTAACAGTAAAAGATCAGCTCAAGAATAAAGTTGCACAGAAGAAGTTAAAGTATGCCGGACAAGAATTAAACACGACAACTTATAATTTGGCGCGGATGAATTTAATGATGCATGATGTTCGTTATCAAAACATGACGCTAAAAAATGCAGACACGCTTGAAATAGATTGGCCTGATGGAGTAGACGAACATGGGGTAGATCATCCACATAGTTTTGATATGGTTGTGGCTAATCCGCCTTACTCTGCACGGTGGGATAACAATGATAATAAGCTAAAAGATCCGCGTTTTAAGGAGTATGGAGCATTAGCACCGAAGACAAAAGCTGACTATGCCTTTCTTTTGCATGGTTTATATCACTTAAAACAAGATGGAACGATGGCAATTGTTTTGCCACACGGAGTTCTATTCCGTGGTGCTAAGGAAGCTCAGATTCGTAAAGCATTATTAGAGAAAAATCAGATTGATGCAATTATTGGGTTGCCAGCAAACCTATTCTATTCAACTGGAATTCCGACAGTTGTACTTGTTTTAAAGAAGGATAAAGAAAATAAAGATGTATTGTTTATTGACGCAAGCAAAAACTTTGAAAAGGGTAAGAACCAAAATGTCTTACGAAAAGAAGATATTGATAAGATAATCGATACATATAAGGAAAGAAAAGATGTTGATAAGTATGCTCATGTGGCAACAATCGATGAAATTAAAGAAAACGACTATAACCTTAATATTCCGCGATATGTTGACACATTTGAACCCGAACCGCCAGTTGATCTTGGGAAGTTAACAAAAGAAATGGAAGAGACTCAAAAAGAGATTGAACAGACCCAAAGTGAGCTTTTGGGGATGATGAAAGAGCTAACTTCAAAAGACGAGAAGACCCAAAACGACTTAAACGAATTTATCAAAATGTTAGAAAACGAGGTAAAGCGTAATGGATAAAAAGCCCGAAAAATTGGTGCCTGAAGTCCGTTTTAAAGGATTTGCTGATGATTGGGAGCAGCGTAAGTTGGGGGAGTTTTACTCTTTTAAGAACGGATTGAATAAAGGTAAAGAATACTTTGGACATGGAGTTCCAATTGTTAATTACACAGATGTATATCATCACAGATCCTTAGAGTTAAAAGATTTAAAAGGGAAAGTTGAACTTACATCTAATGAGGTTAAGAATAATTCTGCCAAAACAGGCGATCTTTTCTTTACTAGAACTTCTGAAACCATTGATGAGATTGGTTTTCCTGCCATTTTATTAAGCGCAAGTAATGATACTGTTTTTAGTGGCTTTTTAATTAGAGTAAGACCTATAGGTGGCGATCCATTAGACCTATTATTTAAAAAATACGTTTTTTATACTAAAACTTTTAGACAGGAAATGATGCGTAAAAGTACTATTACAACTAGAGCACTAACTTCAGGTAAAAATTTATCTAGCATGATTATGAAATTCCCGGATAAAATAAAAGAGCAAAATTCTATTGGAAACTTACTAACTAAGCTAGATAACCTTATCACCCTCCAGCAACGAAAATTGGAACAACTTACACAGCTAAAAAAGGCACTTCAACAAAAACTATTCCCAAATAGTTTTCAGGAAAAACCATTATTACGAATATTACATGGTGATAATTCTTGGTGGAATAGTTATATCGGAGAAGTTTTTACTGAGAGAGTAGATAAAGGAAGTAGTGAAAAACTGCTCTCAGTATCAATTACTGATGGGGTATACCCATTTGATGAATCCAAGAGAAAAAATAATTCTAGCAATGACAAACATAACTACAAAAAAGTTTTTCAAAATGATATTGCGTATAATTCAATGCGTTTATGGCAAGGCGCCTTAGGAGTATCAAATTATGAGGGAATAGTTAGTCCGGCATATACCGTTTTAAAACCGCTAGCTAATCAGAATTCAATTTTTTATGAGTTTATGTTTAAAAATATTGATATGCTTCACATTTTCCAACGAAATTCTCAAGGCTTAACCTCTGATACTTGGAATCTAAAATTTAATCAGTTGCAACATATAAAAATAAAAACACCTAAATTTCAAGAATAAGTTAGCCACTGGACTCAAATAAATAATACTGACCAATTGATTATTGGTTGATGGAGCTGTGATATCTCTTGGTAGAAGGCCTTACGATAGATATCCATTGACGAATGTCCATTAAACATAGCTCGTGGATAGTGATTCATCCAATCATTAGTCGCTATGATCTGAGCACTACTATAGTTATTTATAGCTTCACCTTTGGTAATCTCCTTGCGGAGAAACCGGTTATTGATCTCATTGGATCCACGTTTCCAAGGGGAATACGGATCAGCATAGAAAACATGATCGTGAACTTGTGTTAACTCACTAAATTCTGAACCGTTGTCAGAGGTTATTGTCTTAAAGATGCGATAGTAAGCATCTGTGCCCATTTTCTGGCGTAAATTTATAAAGAACTGATTTACTGCATGCGCAGTTTTACCAGCAATTTTACTCGTGATATTAACTCGTGAAAGGCGATCAGTCATTACTAGTACAACACTGTCATTACCGTTTTTCTGTCCCTGAACTGTATCTAGTTCCCAATGGCCAATTTCGGACCGTTGGTCCGCAGTTTGAGGTCGTTGAGCAATATTAGGCCCTAAGCACCTTTTAGCTTGCGGATGAGTTCGATGATGCTTACGTTTAGGTTTTTCAAAGAGGTCTAAATTGGACGTACGAAGCACACCCTCATTAATCCATTGATATAAAGTTACAACCGACTTTGGGATCAGGGTGCCATCATTCATTAAATCTCGAGCCTTATAAATAACCGCTTGTGGGGAGTAATGGTGGTCGTCAAACTCACCAAGCATTAGCTGATCAGCTAATCGTAAAAATTGCTTTGAAGAATAATATAAGCGACGACGACCAGAATGGCGGTGATGTTCAAGATATGTGGCCTGACCAGCTTCATAACTATAGATGTAGTAAGAATATTCGTAAATCTTACCATTAGATTTTTGACGACGAAGTTGGCGGACCGTACCACGGTTGAGCTCGTTATTAATTGTTTGATGATTAACTCCTAATTGGCGACCAATTGCGCGATTGGAAAGTCCTTGCGACTTTAAAGTCGCAATCATCACACGTTCTTCTTTAGTAAGATGAGCATTCTTTTTATGAGTAGTCAATAAACTAGTAGACATGGTATCATTTAAGTGCGTCATTTGACGGACATCCTTTCATATAGGTTTGGTTCACTTAATATGATACCTGATGTCACGCCGAATGGCGTTTTTTATTTACCACCAACTGGGTGGCTAACTTCATTCTATAATCCACCAAAAATAAAAACAACAAACTTAAATTCGCAGAATAAAATCGCTAAATTATTGATTAAAATAGAGGAATTAAAGAATGACGAATCTAATTATTATCATAATCTTATGACCTTAAAAAAATACCTCCTCCAAAAGCTCTTTATCTAATTAATTGCATAAAGCGTAACCTCCAATAAATAATACATTTGTGTTTTTGACACTAAATTATTTATTGGAGGTTTTATTATGTCTCGGAAACACTACAGTACAAAGTTATTTTATAAATACTATATGGATTGGATTAAGCTTTATAAGGAAAAAGCAGTTCGAAAAGTAACGTTGGATAAATATTATTTAACGCATCGAAAAATTAAAGAACTTGCACCAGAGTTACATATGAATGAACTTACTCGCCAATTATATCAGAAATTATTAAATAACTATGCTGCTACTCACGAAAAACAAACTACTCTTGATTTTCATCATCACCTAAAAGCAGCCTTAGTTGATGCACTAGACGAAGGATTGCTGGAACATGACCCTACACGGCGAGCAATTATAAAGGGAGTTGATCCTAGCAATAAAAAGAATAAATTTTTGAACCTTTATGAATTACAAAAACTACTCCGCCATCTTGATTTAGGTGACGAATTAAACTGGGATTGGTTTATCTTACTAGTATCAAAGACTGTCTTACGATTTGCGGAAGCGTTAGCCTTAACTCCAGAAGATTTTGATTTTGAAAGGCAACAAATTATCGTTAATAAATCTTGGAATTATAAAACGCCAATTGGTAATTTTCAAAAAACTAAGAATGAATCTTCAAACCGCGCTGTCATGGTTGATTGGCACCTTATGAATCAATTTAAGTCACTTATTCAAAATAAAGAAAGTGACTGGCCAATTTTTGTGCCACACAATAAAAGAGTATTTAATTCAACTGTTAATGGCTTGTTAGAAAAATATTGCTATAAATTAGATATACCAACTATTTCGGTTCATGGTTTACGCCATACCCATGCCTCATTATTACTTTACGAAGGAGTGTCAGTTGCTAGTGTTGCCAAAAGACTAGGTCACGCCAACACTACAACGACCCAAGAAACCTATATCCATATTATTGAGGAGCTCGAAAATAAAGATAATGATAAGGTTCTCCATCATCTATCTCAACTGAATTAAACAAAAAGCGGTACCAGTGAAGTTAACACTGATATCGCTTTTTAGATGAAAAGATTTTGTAAAAGATACTTTTTCAAGGTAGTTAGTTGAGTAAGTTTATTTTGCTGATGAGTGATGAGTCCATTAATACTTTCAAAGAAGCAACCAATTATTTGTTGTTCGACTTGGGTGGGAAACATTACTTTGATATTTTCAATATCCGAACCATTAAATGAAGGCAAAGCACCTGTTTGTGCATATTTAGGTAAATTTAGTGTATCAAACAGGACCTTACCAAAATATGGATCCCAGTTCTTGCCGAACATATATGCCATTGTATTGTTGTCAATCAAAAACGGAACTGTAACAAGTCTTTTTCTATTCAGCATTAAAGCAGCTCCAACTTTTGCAAAAATAACTGCTGGAACTTTTGTTATTGTTTTCCATTTTTTACTGATAATTTGTTGTTCAGTAACATAATTATTCGAAGTAGTCATTTCAAATTCATTTCCGTTATTATTCATATCCGAAACCTTAAAAAATGGAACTCCCTTTTGACCACCTTGTTCCTTAGTAGGAAATCCAATTCCAGATTGAGTTTTACCTACTGTTCCCAACTTACGCTGCTCCCACTCACCATTAAAGTTTTTAAATCTTAGGTTAGGTTGTTTGCTATTTTTATCAACAAATAATTGTTGTAACATCGCCTTTTTAAGCTGTTTTAACTGTTCCAATTTTCGTTGCTGGAGAGAAATAAGAGATTCAACTTTTTTTATTAAATTGCTTATTTTTAATTGTTCTTCAGTAAATGGAAGATTAATATGAACTGATTTTATAATACTTGCAGAAAGATTTCCTTGCCCTCCTTGTAAATATTTTGCAATAATTTTATCTTTATTTTTCTCTAAATAATATTTTATAAAGCTTACATTGTCTTTTTGTAAAAAGATAGCCATAATCGCTTGATTAATAGCACCATCAATATTAGAAACGTCTACTTCTCCACTTGTCGCACCATATAGTGCATATAATAAAGTACCTTTTTTAATAAGCTTTGCTGATGAATTTTTTAATCCACTCTCAGTAATGAATAATTCAGTTTTATTTTTATGAATTTCAGCTGACCTAATAAATGGTATTTTTCCTCCGTAGTAACTTTTATTTTTCACAGAAGGAGTTCCACCTGAAAAACTAGTAGATATTTCTCCTAACTTACGCTGCTCCCATTAGAAGTTAATTTATACTTTTATAAAATTTAACGATAACCCTGGAAAAAAGTAGTAATTTGGTTAGCTTTATAGATACTAAATCTTCTTTAAACCTGAAATCGCTTCCTTACATTATCGCCCAAATGCGTTATAATTAACTTAACTGATCAACAAAGGGGCGATTAAATATGAAGTGTCCATGTCATAACTTATCAAAGAACCAAAAGATTGTTTTATTAACCCTTGTCGCAGGGGCTTTAATTTGGCCAATGTACTTGCTATATAAGCTGGCAAAGAAAAACTAATTTCTATACGAAGAATCACTTGCGGGTGGTTCTTTTTTTCATGATATAATTTGAAAGTTAACTAAAAGGAGGCGAGTCACATGTTAGATATCCTAGATTACACTAAACAAGAATTAATTTCTGATGCTGATTTTTGGAAATTTGCGGGCGAGCATCTTGAAAAGCCAACCGAATTTAGGGGCGTTTCATTTGTTTCTTCAATTAAGTTTATTGAGGAGCAACTATTATCGCGTTATGATAAGGTCACTTTGATCCTTGGCTTAAGCGATAATGGAAAAGAATCAATTGGCAAACGGATGAGGCAGTTAAATGACCGGACTGAATTTGTCAATTATGGTTATGAACACCCTGATAGTGAATTTACAAAGCGAATTTTAGATGGGAGCTTGCGACTTTTATTCACAAAGCAAGAATTAATTCATACCAAAATGTACTTAATGACAAGTGACGACCGGTATCTCTCATTTGCCGGTTCAATGAATTTAACTGAAGCAGCAATTCATCATAATTTAGAACAGCTCGACAGTGACTATGGAACGCAGACGGATCCGCTTTATCAATGCCATGTCCAGATGTTCAATGATAACCTTCACCATGCGACTACCTATCTGGACGCAAAGAAAATGGCCGGGTTCATTAAGGCGAAAAATAAAGAGCAACTTCAGGTTAATGTCTATACCGATACGGTGAATATGGTGAAAAACAAGGATACCGGTGAGCAAGATGCGGTAATTATCCCGGCGGAAGAAGTAAAAGGATATAAGAACCGGTATAGTTCTGACGAGGAATTAAAGAAACTATCAGCCCAAGAAAAGTTGAGTGTTGCCCAAACTGTCAAGCTCTTTGGTAATGCTGGCTATAAGAAACGCAACCTTGAAAATATCGGGAAAGAACTTTACAGCCTTACTCAAGTAGTTAAACATGTGTCTCGAAACGATGATAACTCAGGAAAGATTACCCGTGAAGAAGATCTCTACCCTAAGCCGGTCTTATTTTATAACAATGGTCAGTTATTTGAAGCGCCCCGCGTTGGCGATAATGTAAAGTCGGAATTAATAACATCGAATTTAACGGGTGACCGTCTCCGTGAACAGCTTCAATTATTTAGCGATATTGCGCATGAGTACGATAATTACAAAGAAGTTGGCGAGGGATGGCAGGCATGTGATTTCATGTGTTTCCTATTTGAAGCGCCCTGGCTATGGAAAATCCGGAATATGTATGAATTATCACCAAGTAGTAAATCGCGCGAAGATGTTCCCCTCGGAGTAGCCTTGATTGGTCAAGGACGAACAGGAAAGTCGACGTTGGGAAAGCGGCTAGCAGCCAAGCTAACGGGGAGTGGCAACTTCCTTGATGGCGGTGTTTTTGATGCTAAAAATTATGCATTAGGAAAATCAAATATCAATATGACTATTACAACGGTTTTAAGTGATTATATGTATAGTGCTGGGCCCGTTAATCCGATGATGATTGATGATATTAGTCCTGACTTAACGACACGGCCATATTTTGATCGCTTCATTAAAGAAATTACTAACAATCGTAGTTTAACTCAGCCCCTCCCATCATTTATTTTTACGATGAATCATCGTGAGGGTGATAGTAAATCGCAATTTTCCCTTAAACCGGAAATTATGCGTCGTTTATGGTACCTTAGCTTTGAATCAACTTTTGCCGGAGATGAGGATGAACGTGAAGCTAAATTAAATGACTTGCTTGAGCGCGCTAACGATCAGCTTTATCGTTATTGCCAAGTTGAACTTGCAAAATTCTTCAATGATGTGTCGCCGGAGACAGAACAAAAGATTGAGAAGGATTACCTTTATCCAATCAAATATGTCTTGAAACAAGCGATGGACCAATTTGGGATGTTTGAGCTTATTAAAGACTACTTTGACGATAATTATGACTATTCACTTTTTGTCGGTCGGAATGATTGGACAATGCTGATTAACCAGGCGGAAGTGGGTGCTGATCTAACGTTTATTCAGCAGGATGGTCAGTTAAAAGCACAGATTAATAAGCAGCTTTTTAATAAGGTTTCAGATAGTACGGCGCGAAATAATGGTTCAATGATGATGGAACGGTACTTCCAATACTTGCCGCGAAAGTATCGGATTAGTTATCAATATACTAGTACCGGTTTTATTGTCGATGTTGCCAATTTTGATCGGTGGCTTAACAGTGATACCCTTCAGCAAAAGTATAATAGCAGCGAGGTAGCTCGGGACGCTCAAAAGGTAAATACTGATGCAAAGGTGACTGAATTGCTTACCCGGTTAACGGAGGCACAAGAAAAGCAAGCACACCGCCATGGGATATTTAGCTGGCTTAAAAAGAAATAAGGTGAACTTATGAAACATATTTGGAAACTTAACTTATTTCAAAAGATAATTGTTTGGTTATTTATAATTGCTTTAATTACCTGGCCCATATATTTTTACGTAAAGGCAAAATGGGGCTAAAATAAGAGTGTAGGTAGTGATAGGTTTTTGAACAAAGGAGTAGATTCTTATGAAGAAAGATAAAACTGAAAACAAAACTACACAACCTAAGAAGCATTCAAAGAAGAAGTTTACTATTTTAGCCCTTTTAGCTGGCGCTATTGCTTTACCAATTTATTTAGTAAAGAAAGCGTAAGATTATAACTTATATTGAAAAGGATCACGATTAGGTGGTCCTTTTATTATGTCTTTTTAAATTTTTATTGATCGCCATTAAGCGGAATAATGTTCATTTGTTATAATTAATGTAACCGCTATACTAATAATTCACAAAGAAAGGGTGCCGATAACAAATGACCAAAAAGATAATTCTTGATTGTGATCCCGGACATGATGATGCATTGGCGTTAACGATGGCCGTTGCTTCACCAAAGCTTGATGTTCTTGCCGTAACAACTTCTGCCTGTAATCAAACACCAGACAAAACTTTAAATAATGCAATGCGGATGTTAACCTTACTTCATCGAGAAGATATCCCGGTTGCTCAGGGAAATCAAACTCCGCTGGTCGAGCCGCTTGAAACTGCACCGGAAGTTCATGGAGAGACGGGTTTAGATGGTGCTAACCTTCCTGATCCCGATTTCAAAGTTCAACCAATTCCGGCTATTGAATTGATCGCTAAAACTCTTCGTGAAAGTGATGAGAAAGTTACCTTAGTAGTTACCGGTCCAATGACAAATGCAGCCTTATTCTTGCGGGTCTATCCCGACTTGGCAAAAGAAAAGATTGATCAAATTGTCTTCATGGGTGGGGCAATGGGACTTGGCAATTGGCGGCCATCAGTTGAATTTAATATTTTTGTTGATCCAGAAGCAGCTAAAATTGTAATGAACTTTGGGCTGCCTCTGGTAATGGCACCGTTGAACGTGACCCATAAAGCGCAGATTATGAAGGATGAAATTGAGCAAATCGGGCAAATCGACAATCCAGTTGCCCAGGCTTTCTATGGTCTCCTAAACTTCTTTGAACAGTACCATGAAAATCCTAAGTGGGGCTTTAAAGGTGCGCCACTCCATGACCCATGTACGATTGCTTGGTTGATTGATCCTACTATGTTCGGTACTGACAAAATGAATGTAGATGTTGAAACTCAGGGCGATCTTACACGGGGAGAGACGGTTTGTGACTACTATCAGTTAACTGATAAGCCCCAAAATACTGAAGTCCTCCTTGATATTGACCGTGAGAAATTCATCCAATTGATCATGGATACCCTGCAAAGTTTCTCACAGAAATAAATTTGCTGTTTACAAAAAGAAAGTGAAGAGTTACACTATATGTAAATTTAACAATCTAATTTTCTTCGGGGCAGGGTGAGATTCCCAACCGACGGTAACAAGTACACTTGGAGTCCGTGACCCGTTAGCATTTGTGTTAACGGTTGAACCAGTGAAAATCTGGTACCGACAGTATAGTCTGGATGGGAGAAGAAAATGAAAAATTACACAATCAGTTTAAACGTAAATCCCCGGATAGCAGTGATGTTATCCGGTTTTATTTTGCCGAGCTGTTTTTTTAGTAACCATTTAACGCCCCGAGAGAAAATCTTAGGGCGTTTTTATTTTGGAAAGGATGATTAGAGTGGAAGATGTTCATTTCATGCAAATGGCAATCACTGAAGCAACAAAGGCTGGCAATGAAACCTGGAAAAATCCTCGTGTTGGGGCAGTTATTGTTAAGAATAGTCAAGTTTTAGCGCGAGGTCATACTCACGAATATGGCGGAATTCACGCTGAACGGGATGCAATAGGTAAACTTACGCCGAAACAGTTACAGGGAGCAACTCTTTATGTCACGTTGGAACCCTACAATCACTATGGAAAACAACCGCCATGTAGTCAGGCGATTATTGACGCAGGTATCACGAGGGTTGTGATTGCAGAAACAGACCCGCACCAGCTTGTCACTGGAAAAGGAATTGCTACCCTTCAACAGCAAAATATTATTGTCAAAACGGGCGTCCTTAAAGAAGCAGCCCAAGCCTTAAATCCGCATTACAATTTCTTCTATCGGTACCAACGACCATGGGTAACTTTAAAACAAGCAGTAAGTCTTGACTATCGCGTGGCCGCAGAAAAAGGTCAACGAACGGCGATTACTAATTCTGCTGTGGCAAGAGTTGTTCATATCGAGCGTGGTAATTTTCAAGGGATTTTGATTGGGAGTCAGACAGCAATTATTGATAATCCATCTTTATTAACGACTGCTCCTACAGAATTTCCACCTGTAAGAATTGTTCTTGACCGCCGGGGACGTTTAAAAGATAATCCAACCCTACACTTGTTGACTGACGGGCAGGCACCTACTTGGATTTTTACGGAAAATAGTTCGCTACAAGGCCAGTTTGCTAAAGATGTGCGGGTATTTTACCGACAAACGTGGTCAATTGCTGATATTTTACATGAACTTGGTCGACAAGAAATTCAATCTGTTTATGTAGAAGGTGGCCCGACAGTTCATCAAGCATTTTTACAGGAAGGCCTATTTGAAGAGCTTATTACATACGTAGCTCCCCACATGCTTGGCAAAAAAGGTGTTAGCGGCATGGAACTAGCTTGCTCAATGAATTTTACCCATCAGGAAATTAAAATCTTAGAAAATAATATTAGGATTGCAGAAAGGAAGATTGAAAATGTTTAGTGGTTTAGTTGCGGAAACGGGACGAATAGTAAAAGTTACCCAGGATGGCGAAACGATTGAATTGGTGGTTGAACCTCATAGTGATGATTTTTTAACTACCGTGCAACTTGGCGATTCAATTGCGGTAAATGGGACATGTTTAACGGTCGTAGAAATCAATAATAATCAATTTACGACGACATTAATGCCGCAAACCTTTGAAAAGACAACGTTCAAAAACTTGGAAAAAGGGTCTCTTGTAAATCTTGAACGTTCATTGCAAGTTGGCGCACGACTAGAAGGTCATATTGCAACGGGGCATGTTGACGAACTATCACGAGTTTTAAAGCGGACTGTCAATGAAAATGCTATTGAAGTGCAATTTAGTCTGCCACAACGCCTGCATGGTCAAGTGGTAGCGCAGGGAAGTGTCGCGATTAATGGCGTAAGTTTAACCGTGATGGAAACTGGTGCCGACTGGTTTACGGTTGGGCTGATTCCGCACACTCAACTCGTGACTAACTTAGATACGCTTAAAGTAGGGGATGAAGTTAATCTAGAAACCGATATTTTAGGCAAATATGTAGTCGCAAATGTACTAGGAGGCCGAAAATAATGGATGTAAAGAAAATTCAAGCAACGATTAAGCATTTGCAAGAAGGTGGTTTAGCAATTGTCATGGATGATGCAGACCGCGAAGCAGAAGGCGATTTGGTGGGGCTTGCTAGTGAAGCTACTCCCGAAAAGGTTAATTTCATGACTAAGTATGCCCGTGGATTGATATGTGTTCCCATGGCACCGGAAGTAGCTGAACGATTGAAATTACCTCAGATGACTGCTGATAATTCAGATCCTTTTGGTACGGCTTTTACGATCAGCGTTGACCATCATTCGACAACAACGGGAATTTCAGCCTTTGATCGTTGGCGCACTATTACTCATCTTGCCGCACCGACTGCTAAAAACGAAGACTTCTACAAGCCAGGTCATATCTTTCCTTTAGTTGCAAAGAAAAATGGAGTATTAGAACGAAATGGACATACTGAAGCTGCTGTTGACCTTGCACGCTTAGCTGGGGTAGAACCAGTTGCTTATATCTGTGAGATTTTAAAAGACAATGGTGAAATGGCGCGATCAGTTGAACTCCATGAGAAAGCAGCCGAATTTAGCTTACCCATCATTACGATCAAAGAACTTCAGGAATACCGGCAAAGTCTAGCGAGCAAACCAGTAGAAGAGGTGCACCTCCCGTCTCAGTATGGTGACTTTCGCTTACGGTGGTTTGATGGCAATAATCTAGCGCTAATAAAGGGAGATATTGATCCAACTACTCCTGTAATGGTTCGCTTGCATTCAGAATGCTTTACTGGCGATGTTCTTGGTTCCCTTCGCTGTGATTGTGGTCCTCAACTTCATGAATCAATGCGCCGAATTGAGAAAAACGGCAGCGGGATTATTATTTATTTGCGTCAAGAAGGCCGTGGAATTGGTTTAGCAAACAAGCTGCGGGCCTATCATTTGCAAGAACACGGCTATGATACTGTCGAGGCCAATGAAAAATTAGTTTTTGCGCCTGATGAACGGCAGTATGACCAAGCAGTTACGATTTTACATCAATTAGGGATAACCAAGATTAACCTACTTACTAATAATCCCGATAAAATTGCACAATTACAACTTGGCGATATTGAAATCAATGAACGGATGCCATTAGAAATCGCACCTAATAACTACGACGAGAATTATTTGATCACAAAGAAAAATAAATTTCATCATTTACTGAATCTGGAGGCTTAATCATGAAAGAATTTACTGGGAAATTTAATGTTCAGAGTGCAAAAATCGGGATTGTTGTTGCTAATTTTAACGAAACTGTTACTAAACAATTAGTGCAGGGAGCTACCGAGATGTTAGCTAAGTTTGACCTTGAAAACGTTGATGTATACCATGTCCCGGGAGCATTTGAAATTCCGTTTATGACGAAACAATTATTGATAAAAAAGGAATACGACGGCATTTTGACGTTAGGCGCTATTGTCAAAGGTGAAACAGATCACTACGATTTGATTTGTCAAAATGTTGCTAGCGGCGTAATGAATCTTAACTTAACGAGCAATATTCCAATTACATTTGGCATCCTTACTACCGATAACATTGAACAGGCAATGCAACGAGCGGGACTAAAAGCGGGTAATGAAGGAGCGATCACTGCACAAAGCTTACTAGAGATGATTTCGTTAAATCGACAAATAAATTAAAAATGGGAGCTAGACAGAAGTCACTTGTGACTTCGTTTTTCGACTAGCCTCTGGGAGCCCCCGCAAGCAACAATAGGCCTCCAACGTTCGGTCATTTGCCGGACGTTGGAGGCCATTAGTGTACTTGTTTGCTTTTTATGAAAGTAACTTAACTTATGTCACAGTCCCTATTTGCTAACGTTTATTTTTCTGAATCAAACGCTTGATTTCGTCTAACTCAGCTTTTAGTTGGCGATTTTCATGTTGGATTTTGACTAACTGGGCGGAAATCTTCCGTTCGTCTTTTTTGGCAAAGAACTCAGTAATTGTACTGGTAAGCATCCCAATAAAACCAATTTCTAAGAGCATCAAGACAATCGCGGCTGCCCGATCAATTCCGGTCTTAGGAATCACATCCCCGTAACCAATCGTAGTAGCAGTTGTAATTGCCCACCATAGGGCTGTTTCATAAGAGACTTTCTCTGAGATACAAAACATTGCAGCGGCTACCATTATGACAGCAATCGTAATGTACAAGTAGTAGAGCAGCTCATTGCGCTCAAAGAAGACGCCAAGCCGACCGGTAAAACCAACTAACCGCATAATGCGCATGAGTTTAAGCATCTGAAAGGTTCTACCAATTTGCCCAATTCGGAAGAGAAAGAACAAACTGCTGGCAGGAATGATTGAAAGAAGATCAAAGACATTATCTTTAACAAATTCGCGTTTATTTGGTGAAATAATCAGCCGGATAATGTAATCAGTAAAGAAGACTAACCATATTCCATTGTCAATCATATTGTAAGGGTAGGTATCAATATTGATCCGCTTGGCGTAATATGCAATCAGCATTCCAATTGAGATAACGGCTAAGATAGCCATAATAATTTGGTAGACAATGTAGGTAAACTTCTTATGCACGATTTTTTCTCCTGCCGATAGATTTAATTTTATCTTAAGCGTCTCTTAAAAGGGATGCAAGAATTATTCTACTTTACTTGCGCTTCCGTTTCCAGACGACCGTAATGATTCCGGCAAGAATGGTCCAACCAAGTCCAATCGAACTGAGTAACGCACCTAATCTGATTCCTGGTAACTCATAACTAAAGATCACATGGTGAGTTCCGGCAGGTAAGTATACTCCTAAGAAAGCCTGGTTTGTTCGTAGAGTGGTTGCCTTTTTACCATTAACTTTCACTGACCAGCCGGTAGAATAAGGAATCGAAGAGGTAAGGACGCCAGGACGAGTCGTTTTAATCGTTCCCTGAACTTGGTTGCGTTTAAATTTAACGTCCTCTAGGCGGTGGCGTTGTAATGTTTTAACTTCACGATAATAATTATTATCTATTTTTTCTGCTACTACCCGGTATTTGAGCTCATAAGTTCCGAGTTTTGAAGGCTGGAAGGTGAGTGAAGTCGGAAGCTTGCCATCATAATAACCAATATTAAGTGTCGAATTAGTAACGTGCTTAAACAAGGAAAGGGTACTTTGCCGTGCCTGTTCAATCGTGGCGGTTCCAAACTTACTGCCGATATTAAGCTTAAAACTAATATCAGGTGAACCATTTAAAACGTGGTAACGCCAATAGCGATAGTGGGTATAGCGCTGATTAATAACATTTCCGGGATTAAGGACAGTTTCCTTGAGATGTGCTTGTTCGTAGGCAATCTGTTCTTTCATGGAGAAAGGGGTGTACTTAATCTTCGAAAATTCAATATGCAACTCGCTGCCCTTTAATTTTTGCTGCATTTTTTTACTTTGCAGCTCTGGTAATTGCAATTGATAAGTTTCTTCACTATCGGTATAGGTCAGTTTAGCCGGGTTAATCTTATTCAAGCGGTTGGAAACTAACTCGCTTTTAAGAGGATAGACATGCGTCTTGAGCTTAGCGGCCTTCATTCCTTGGAGCTTTTCTTGCTTATCAACCAGAACACCGGTAGCTAAAACGCGTTCTTTTTCAGTTGGTGAGAGTGATTGATAATCTTTTTTGCTAATGTAGTTGTCTTGCCAGTAAAGCAATGGGAAGGCATAGTTCGTTTTATACCGCATCGTCTGTGTAGGTACAAACTCATCCTTGCTTTGGGGATTGCTTGGCTGTCCTTCATCATAATTGATGACTGGATCAGTTGCTTTATCTAAAAAGTAACCAGCGGGAATCTTTGTCGCGTTATCACCATTGCTTTGAACAAAGAGATATTTAACCCCAAAGAAATTGTTCATAATTGTCCGATCATCGGCTTGCCGAATGGGGATGTTAGCCTGATACTGGTTATTTTGCAGACTTGTATTAAACTGTCCCAAATATTTATTTTGCAGTGAATAGTAAGAATCAATGTTATGCAATCCGGAAGTAAGGTCATTATCAAGGTTAGGGCCATCAATAATCTTATTTTGGCTAATTGTTGAAACGCGGTAAAAAGGATCATTCTTCAAATCCTGATTAAGTTTACCGTAACGGTTACTGGTAATTGCCTGATACTCTCCCCGGCTCAACATACTACTAGAGAAATCACCATTATAAGGGAAAGCCGCGTAGATTGCGTTCACCCCGGCGTTAAGCATTGTAATCGCTAGTAACCACCGGTAAGGATGAGCCAGTTTGTTTAAGTGGATCAACCAGATGGCCATTAGGGAGCCGATTAAGAAAATAACCGGCATAAAAATATCATTTTCATTTTCAAAAAAGAAGGTTGCGATCAAGACAATGAGGTAAATCCCTGTTGCCCAACTTAGAACCGCCATTGTTTTTTGATCAAGGGTTGGAATGTTCTCGGCCAGAATACAGACGGCCATTGCTAATGGAAGGTAGATCAAGAGCGTCCAACGGTTAGAAGCTGACATCATTCCGTTGAAGAAAGAGCCGACTGCTGGAATTAGCAGCATGATTAAGGCAAGACCAAGGCTAATCGTTAGCAAGGGATACTTTCGGGGACGGGAATAAATGTAAACAAGGGCGATAAAACCAATTGAAATGATCCCTAAAGCAGACCAGAACATGAAATACCACTGGCCACCGTTAATCAGTGACTTGGGCAAAAAGAGGTAGTAGTAAAGAGGATAGGTTTTTAGACCGTTTGCAAATAATGATCCAGTCCGGGTTGAATTTGTGACCGCGATAATTTCGGGGACAAGCAAAACCGCTGATAAGAGGACACTAGTAATTGTTGCAAAAGCAAGTTTAAGAAAAGTTTTCCCATAATTAAGCGTGCGACGATAATGCGTTCCTACGCGAAGAACAAGATAGAGGAATGAACCAATTCCTAAAACGTAAGCAAGGTAATAGTTGCTTACTAGCATCCATGTAAAGGCACCAACAAGCGGCCAGGGTGAGCCTTCTTCCAATATCCGTTCAATCTGGACCACGATTAAAGGAAAGATAATAAATGGCGTGGTAAAGAACGGCTGAGCGATACAGGCATAGAGTAAAAACGAATTGACCAGATAGGTTGTTGCCCCCATCAAAATGACGCTATTACGAAACTTAAAGTGTTGAGCGAAATAGACGAAAGCGAGGCCAACACAATACATCCGGATAATATTAATTACCTGGTAGGCGAGGGTAATCTTTGCCGCGGGAAAAAGTAGTGCAAGGTAAGAGAAAACGTCTCCAATCGTATAGTAAGAATATACTTGAAAGGTATCACTGCCTAGCCCCATTTGCCATGACCAGAAGTTTAGGCGGGGATGGTGGACGAAGCTAATCAGTGCTTCCCGATACTTTGCTAGTAAGGGTAAATGTTGGTTGAGAGCATCTTTGCTGAGGATAAAAGTATGACCAGTAACTAAATATGTTCCGAAAATACATAAGGCTAAAAAGATGAATAAAATAGTATATTCACCATATAGTCTTTTTACTGGTCGTTTTTTAAATGAGAAATCCATAATTCCTCCTTGGATTAACAATCATTTTTAGGATATCTCTAATATTTTAACAAAAAAATATTAAGAGTGACGTTCTTAATTTTAGCGGACATTCTTAGAATTTGGGTGGTAAGTTCTAAAATGATCAATTACAATAAAAAAGATCTTTATATTAAAGGGGTAATTTTATGGAAAATATAGGTAACTTTAAAGTAGCAAAACGATGGGGATCTTTTCTGCTACTATATTTAGGATATATGATTTTATTTGCTGACCGCACAGTGATGAATATTTCCCTTGCTTACATCGGTAAAGACTTTCATGTTGGGGCAGCAGCATTAGGGGCAACCGTTAGTGCGTTCTTCTTAGGGTACACTTTAATGCAGATACCTGGAGGATACTTAACTGATAAGTTTGGCAGTAAACTAATGGTGATTATTTCCCTGTTTGCCTGGTCGTTAATGACGTTGGTGACTGGCTGGGCGTGGTCCCTTGCTTCCTTGATTGCGATTCGATTTCTATTTGGAATTGCAGAAGGACCATATCCAGCAGCAGCTTTAAAACGAATTTCTGAAAATTATGATAAGAGTGAGAAATCACAAGCAACTTCTGCCTTAATTTCATCGAATTATGCTGGGGCAGCAGTAGCTCCACTAATTATTGTGCCAATTATTGCTAGCAGTGGTTGGCGAAATGCCTTTGTTTGGCTTGGGGTTGGCGGTTTTATTGTTTTGCTTGCCTATTACCTGGTAGAACGGCCAATTAATAGCAGCAAAGAAAACGGACAGGCGCGTCCCAAGATTGAATGGAAAAAGATTGATCACCGTGTCTGGGCTTTTGTGATAATTGGGCTTGCCCTGAATATCATTACTAAAGGCCTTGAAACCTGGATGCCAGTTTATTTCTTACAAGAACAAGGAATTAACTTGAAGAACTTGGCCTGGTTAGTACCACTACCAGTTATTTCTGGAGGTATTGCAGCATTTATTTCTGGCTTTGTGATGGTGCATTTGTTTAAGAAGCATGAACGGTGGATGATTAGTATTGCTTCATTCCTGACCCTGGTTTTCATGTTCGGTCTCTTTAAGTCAACTTCATTAGTAGGCGTTGTGATCTTTGATGTCTTGATCTATTTCGTTAAATCATTGGCATTTACTGGTATCTTTAGTTTCATTGCGCAGATTTTATCGGAGAGAACTTATGGATCATCAATTGGGATTGTTAACTTTGGTGGGCAACTTGGTGGCTTTGTTGGTCCGCTCTTAATTGGGTGGATTGTCCAAGCAGCCGGCTCATATTCCGCTGCTTTCTTCGGCCTTGTTATCAGTGCATTGGTTGCAGTGATTGCTTGTTTGTTTATTAGAAAAGCGTAAAAAATAAGGGAGCGAGACAGAAGTCACTTGTGACTTCGTTTTCGAGCCCCCGCAAGCAACAATAGGCCTCTAACGTTCGGTTTAACCGGACGTTAGAGGCCATTGCTTTTTATGAAAGTAACTTAACTTATGTCACAGCACCTTATTTTTGCTTTATAAGTCCTTACTTCATTAATACTTTTAATAGCTTGCCGTGGCAACGATGCAAGGCACTTTGGACGCTCCGTTTAGAGCAATTAAGGGTACCAGCAATCTCAGTTATCGAATAACCAGTATGGAGATAAACTAGTACTTTTCGTTCAAATGTAGAACAATGGCAAAGTAAACGGTCAAGACTCTGCCGGCAATAAACAATGTCATCAGGGGAATGATGTAAAAAGTCGGTAAGTGTTTCAGCAAAATCATCGCTTAATGCGTAAAGACAGCCTGCTGGGATCCGTTTGTGAGCCTGAGTTTGTCGTTGGATATCACGAATCCGGTTGGTTAAGCATTCCTTAAAAAAGCAGCTAAACATGCGCGGACCTTGATTATTGTATAAACGAATAACTTCTAGCATCACAAGGCGGGCTTCCTGTTCCCAATCTGCCAATTCAAGGCCGCTAATATTATATCGTTGCCACAGTCGGCGAACGAGCGGCCAATAACGGCGAAATAACTCTTCAAAGTCCTTATTGCTTCCCCGACGGGTATTGTTAATCAACTTAAGGTACTTTTCTTCATCTTCTTCATTGAAGCGCATATCAAAAATGCTCTCCTTTAAAACTATAATTTACGCGACATGCTTCCCATCATAGTGTTTGTCCTATTTATTTTTCTTCTCCCCAAATAGGTAAACTGACGACCTAAAAGAAGGGATTCATTCCTTAATTCAGGCAAGATAAAACGTTTTAATTTTATCACGTAGTTCGCCTCGCGTTGGTATTAATTTATCAAATGTCTTATTTTAGAACAATAACAGAATTTGTATAATCAGAACGATTAATTGAACGTTAAAGCGAAAAAAGATAGTAACAAAGGTGCATAACCATTTTTTATAATTCCAAATAATTTTATTTTCAAATATTAATTAAAGAATTGATCAGAAATTTATGGGTGAGGCTGGTTGATTAGGGTAACTATACTGGTACTAGTGCATTGATCATTACAATGGATATCGACTTGCCAGGTTTGGATTCGTCGGCCACATTTAATCGGCGTTGCAATGGCTCTTAATTCACCATTTGATACCGCAATGAGGTGCTCTGTGGTAATATTAACTCCGAGAGCTATTTGATCTTGTTGACGATCAGCTAACCATTGATTGGCACCTAAGGAAGCTGCGGTTTCAGCGAGGACTGCATTTATCCCACCATGAACGATTCCATAAGGTTGCTTGAGTTTATCACTTACTTTAACAGTGATAACGCATTTGTTAGCTGTGACTGATTGAGTTTGAATATCTAAATTTTCTAATAGGTTCATTATTATTGACCTCACAAAAGGAGTAGAGTAGTTATGACAATAGTTAATTGGCAACCGGTTAAAGATTATTCTGAGATTATTTTTGAACGAGCGGGAGAGATTGCAAAAATTACAATGAATCGTCCAGAAAAAATGAACGCCTTTACCCCCGTTACAATTCAAGAAATGATCGATGCGTTTACCATCTGTCGTGATGATAGCACAATTGGGGTGATTATCCTAACCGGTGCCGGTGATAAGGCTTTCTCATCTGGTGGTGACCAAGGAGTTCGGGGTAACGGTGGATATGTCGGCCCCGATAAGATTGCCCGTCTCAATGTCCTTGACTTGCAGCATTTAATCCGGATTATCCCTAAACCAGTCATTGCGATGGTAAAAGGCTGGTCAGTTGGTGGCGGAAATATCTTGCAACTTGTCTGTGACTTAACAATTGCTGCTGACAATGCCAAATTTGGGCAAACCGGTCCCAAGGTCGGCAGTTTTGATGCTGGCTATGGATCTGGTTACCTTGCCCGCGTGATCGGTCACAAACGGGCAAAGGAAGTCTGGTTCTTAAACCACTTCTACAGTGCCGAAGAAGCCTATCAGATGAACTGGATTAATAAAGTTGTGCCATTAGACCAAGTTGAATCGGTTACCTTGGACTGGTGTAACGAAATTTTGAAGAAGTCACCAACGGCATTACGGTTTATTAAGGCTGCGATGAATGCTGATACTGATGGACTAGCTGGCCTCCAACAACTCGGTGGTGATGCGACGATGCTCTTCTACACCACTGATGAAGGTAAAGAAGGGCGCGATGCCTTTAACGAAAAACGGGACCCTGATTTTGACCAGTTCCCTAAATTCCCATAAAAAGAGGCAATTTAAATGGAAACACAAAACTGGCTATTAAAGCAAGCGGCAACTCAGCCGAACCAGATTGCAATTGATGATGGTAATGAGCGCCTGTCATTTGCTGAATTAAAAAAACAAGTAGAGGTACTTGTGGGAAAAATTGACCGCCTTAATCCTGGTTCGCGGGTAGGCCTCCTAGCTACTAATACTCTGATGAGCTATAAATTAGCATTAGCAATCATGTGTAGTGGTCGCACGATTGTCTGGTTAAACTGGCGGCTTGCTGGTGAAGAGCTTGAACGACAGATTAAAGACAGTGGAGTTCAGTTGTGTTTGGTTGAAAATTCTCTCTGGCGATCAGGGATGACGAATCCTTTTAAGTCTTACAGTGCATTCTTGATAATAAATGCTGATCCAGAAGAGTTGATTCCGGTATTTAAATCAGACTGGGTAGCCAGCATCATGTATACTTCTGGGACGACTGGTAAGCCTAAAGGAGTTTTGCAAACTTTCGGCAACCATTTTTATTCAGCAGTCTCTTCTGCATTGAATTTAGGTTTGTCGTCCGCAGATAAGTGGTTGTGTGTAGCGCCGATCTTTCATATTAGTGGTTTTTCGATTATTATGCGGGGATTAATTTACGGGATGACTGTTCGCTTGGTTGAGAAGTTCCGTGCTGAAGAAATTGAACGAATTTTAGCAAACGAAACGGTCACCATTATGTCGGTTGTGCCTTTTATGCTGAAAAAGCTCATTCAGCAGCAAAATAAGACTAATACGCACTATAATTCAGCATTTCGTTGTATGTTACTTGGAGGCGGAACGATTGATCGGGAAACACTCGAAACATGTTTACAACGGTCAATTCCTGTTGTTCAATGCTATGGAATGACGGAAACATGTTCTCAAATTGTTGCATTACGGTCAGCCGATGCACTTCTAAAATTAGGATCAGTTGGGCAGCCGCTATTCTCAACCCAACTAAAACTTAGTAAAGATGGTGAAATTCTGCTGAAAACACCGGCTTTAACTCCGGGCTATCTTAACCTGCCTGATAAGTTGCCTTCTAAAATGATTGACGGGTGGTACCGGACAGGAGATATTGGTCACCTGGATAAAGAAGGGTACCTCTATATCGATGGCCGCGCAGATGAGATGTTGATCTCTGGTGGAGAAAATATTTTCCCCCAAGAAGTTGAGCAGGTCTACCAACGTTACCCACAAATTAATGAAGTTGCAGTCGTTGGTCAAAATGATTCTGTCTGGGGACAAATACCAGTTGCCTTTGTCGTCAGTGATCGTCGTCTTTCTACAACCAAGCTAATGAATTATGGTTATGAACATTTGGCGCGCTATAAGGTTCCGCAACAGTATATTTTCGTTTCAGAATTGCCGAAAAACGCGAGTGGCAAGATTCGCCGATTTATGTTACGAGAAAAATTGAATAATGAGTAAAAAAACGAGGCTGAGAGAAAACGGCTCTACGTCAAGTAGTGTTGATACGCAAATATGAATTTTCGCCAATTAAATTGGTCTAGTTAGAATCGTCATTCGTGGCGGTTCTTTTTAGTTAGTTTGAATTTGGTGGCCAATAATTAAATAAATCCGCGTTTTAAATGCCGTAAAGTAACGATAACCACAGGCAACTCGTTTGATAGTTTTAATTCGATTATTAATCCCTTCGGTTCGACCATTTGAGAACTTCGTCTCAAAGCCACGCTTAATTCCCTCTTTATAGCGCGCTAAAACTTGACAACGGTGGATTGTATAATGGCTGACACTGTCTGGCCGGAGTTTAAGTAATTGAAAGAAAGTTGTAAAATCACGTTGATTGTAAGCACGCTTCAAGGATTGAATAAAATTATAGGTGGCTCTTAACTCTTGGTCATACGCTAACATTAAGTCTAAGATCATAATGGAATTAACAACGCGATTAAAATAACGTCCTTCGTAATAAACTTTTGTACTTAAATTTTCCCGATCTTGAAGAAATAGCCGCCAATAACGTTTAAGGCGCCGAGCTTGTTTCTGCTCCGCAGAATCACCTTTTCGCAAACGATTGAAGACATGAATTCGCACATGATTCATCGTATCATTAAGGTGTTTGGCAATATGAAAGCGATCATAGATGATTTGAGCACAAGGAAAAACGGTTTTAACTAGTTGATCATAAGCAGCGTTCATATCCATTACCAGATATTTTACCCGGCAACGGGCAGCACGTGTAAACTGTTGATAATGCTTAAATAAACTACGTAATCGCCGATCTTCAAGGAGTTCAAATAAGCAACTCCGATCACCATCAACAGCGATGAAACTCATCTTACCTTTAGCGCTCCGCATTGATTTAAATTCATCAATACATAGTGTTTCCGGTAGATAGTTTAAATTCGGCTTGTATTGATCAGCGAGGTCCAAAAGGACCCGCTGGACCGAAGCTTCACTGATAAACAAATCATGGGCAATATCTTTAATTGTTTGAATTCGCGTTAACCGAAGAATAATTTCACGCCTTAAATCACGACTAATTGTTCGTTGCTTTTCAAAAAGATAACTAGTCGCATTAAATGTTGTATGGCAGTCAGGACATTGAAAACGTTGAGTATTAACAAGCAACATTAATGGTTGAGCCCTAAATTGTCCATATTTGTATTTAGCTTGATAAAAACCATATTTTAAGATTTGTCCACGATTAATAACGCCACAATTTGGACAAGCACGCGGGATATAAGAAAGGGTACAGGATATTTGTGCCACCCGAACGTTTTTAATTGATTTATATTTAAGCCAATGATGAGGAAAATTTAAATGAGGGTCTGTTAAATTGAGGAGAGTCCTTGTATCATTATCCATGGAGGTTACCTTCTTTACTATGTGATTTGGCGATTTCATTGTATCAGAGGGCATGCCTCTTTTTTAGTCCCGAAATGTCAATTTAAGTTAGAAAGAAAATAGTTGCTCATCAGTGACGTAAGACATGAATACTTCATATGGAGTTCGATAGCCTAGTGATTTACGGGGCAGGTTATTTCGCTTACTCATCAGTTGGGTTACCAATTCATCAGGAAGATTGCGGAAATCTAGCTGTTTCGTTAAGCCATCCCGGCGTAAAAGACCGTTGTTGTTTTCGTTCAGCCCTCGTTGATTGGGAGCACCAACCTCAGCAAAGTAAGTGTGAAGGTCAAATTGATTGGCAATCTCGCGCCAGCCGGCGAATTCTTTTCCGTTGTCAAAGGTAATCGATTTGAAGAAGTGCCGCGGGAATTTCCGAAGCCACTGACTTAAGTGTTGGTTAATCGCATTAGCCGTCTTTTCGTGCACATTGAGTACAATTTCGACCTTCGATTGGCGTTCGGTCAGGGTCATTACCGCCCCTTGGTGCTTTTTGCCTTGGACGGTATCAGCTTCAAGGGGCCCAAATTCAGTGGCATAGTGCGGAAAGTCCTTGGCACGCTCGTGAATACTTCGCCCCAATTGGCCAGCCTTCCCGCGGCGCTCGACATAGCCATTCGGGTGCCACTTACCTCGCATCGGCAAGGAACGGACATCGAAGCCGAACTGGCCACGTTCAAACATCCGGTAAAGAGTTCGCCGGTTACAACTAATTGGGCGCTCAGCGCGCCCAATAATGGTATCAGGCGTCCACCCCTGGGCAATTTTGTCGTTGATATAAGTGAGTTCAGCCAGTGACAACTGAGTACGTTTTCGGCCACAACGTTGCTTATTGCGCATATAGTGATCTTGATAATCAGCAATTGAGGCACCGGTTTCCAGGTAACGATAAACGCGATAAACGGTTTCGGCGCAACGGTTGATCATTTGGGCCACTCGGTACGCTTTAAGCTTTTGCACGAAAGAATGGGCGATGATTGTCAGCTCGTTTGTGGTAAGATGGGTGTAAGTCATTTGTGGTTTCCTTTCTTTTGTTTAGGGGTATTCAAAAGTCTACCACAAATGGCTTTTCTATTTTTCTAACTTAATTTTACAAACGGCGAGTTTAAAAACAAAAAATCTAGTATTGGTATAGAAAGTGATATTTCTATATCAACACCAGATATTGTAAAGCCGAGAAAACAAAAGTTTTCTCCCAGCCTCGTTTTTACGAACAATAGCAAGCGTGGAACTAGCTTCGCGTCGTCACAAGGCTCGAGTCTAAGTACGAACGCTAATCAGCCCGTACCGTGCTAATCATCGTCCTAGTTTAGCCCACCACCTTGTCGAGGAGATTATTTCCCACTTCCACACGTCTCCAGATTTTTATAATTGCTTCTTATTCTTTGCCAGCTTTTTGATTTCACAATCGTAGTCACAAGCTGCACATTTACCTTGCTTGCCTCGTTGAAAAGTCTTAACAAGGAGGTAAAAGGCTAACGCAATAATTGCAGCAATAATAATAAAGTTAATAATTAATTTCATTTTAAATCACCCAATAAACAATCGACCAATTTGAAAGATAATAAATGCAATCCCATAAGCAACGACTAAACTGGAGGCAACAGAATAAAGCATCCACTTAGTCGAACCAGTTTCTTGTTTGATAGTTGCTAACGTTGCAAAACATGGTGCATATAAAAGAATAAAGACTAATAACGTATAAGCAGAAAGCGGAGTCATAAACTGACCAAGTGAAGCGATTAGGAATGCTTTACTGCTTGTATGAAACATTACCATCATACTAGAAGTAATAACCTCTTTAGCAAGGATCCCTGTAAACAAAGCACTAATTGGCTGCCACTGGTCAAGACCAATTGGCTTAAAGACCGGAACAAGGATGTGTCCAAGGCCGGCTGCAAAACTACTAGCCGAATTAGTAACAAAACCACTAGGGCCAAAACTTGATAATATCCAGATTAAAACAGTTCCGGCAAAAATAATTGTCCCAGCTTTTTTAATAAATCCCTTACCCTTATCCCATGTACCGTGCCAAATTACATCAAGACGGGGAAGATGATAGTGCGGAAGTTCAACTACAAAAACTGAACTTTCTTTTACTTTAAAGATTACTTGATAGAATTTTGCCATTGCTAAAGCCACGACAATCCCTAAGAAGTAGACCGATAAAACAATCAGTGCTTGATGACGTGGGAAGAAGGCGGCAACGAATAAGCTATAGATTGGTAGGCGGGCTGAACAGCTCATAAACGGCATAATTAAGGTAGTGATCAGTCGTTCTTTAGGCTGTTCAATTGTTCGCGCAGCCATGATTCCCGTAACATTACAACCAAAACCGATGATTAATGGAATAAAAGATTTACCGTTTAAACCAATCATCTGCATAACCCGGTCTGTTACTAAGGCTGCCCGCGCCATGTAACCAGAGTCCTCAAGCAGGGAAATACAGGCAAAGAGCATAAAGATTTGCGGAATAAAGGCTAAAACTCCTCCAACTCCGGCAATAATACCGTTAACGACTAGCGACCGTAATGCGGGAATTGCCCCGAGACTAGCTAAGGTTTGGTCGGCGGTAGTTGAAACCGGGCCTGATATAAATTGATCAAGCATATCGGAAAGTGGGGTGCCAACCCAATCAAAAGATAGTTTAAACATTATAAAGAAAATTAAGACAAAAATTGGTAAGCCAAGAATCGGGTTGGTAACGATTTTGTCAATTCGACTTGTTAGTTCAACTTGACCACCATTGCTAAGTTGATGCCGCGCCTGATCAAGTGTGTCCTCAATAAACTGTAACCGGACTTCAAAAATCTGGTCAGCAAACTTTTGCGCATCATAATATTTTTGTTGCGAAAGCAGGGGAGTTAGCTCTTTTTCCTGGGCAAATTTGCGGATTACTTTATTCTTACTTATGAATTGAATCGCTAACCAACGCGCAACTTGGGGCGCAAAAGAACAATCACTTTCCAGCGCTGTACTTGCCTGCCTGATTGCCTGTTTGATCATCGGGGGATAATCTAAATCTAGTTGGGTAGGATAGAGCGAATTACAATTGATAGTTTCTTTTCGCAATTGATCAATTCCTTGGTGGCCACGCGCATTTGTTGTCATTACTTTACAACCTAGACTTTTTTCAAGCAGGTCAAGGTCATATTCATACCCTGATCGGCGAAGGTCATCAATCATGTTAAGGACTAATACGACAGGATAGCCGAGTTCCAATACCTCGATTGTTAATAGCAGATTTCGTTTTAACTGACTAGCATTTGCAATATTGAGTACCATATTAGGTTGACTATGCATTAAGTAGTTGGTTACAACTGCTTCATCTTTTGTCAAAGGGTCAAGTGAATATACACCAGGCAAATCAATGATAATAATATCTGTTCCCTTAAGTGTTCCTTGTTTCTTTTCGACTGTAACTCATGTCCAATTACCGACATAGGCGTACTTATCAGTTAAGGAGTTAAATAGGGTAGTTTTCCCAGTATTAGGATTTCCAATCAGTGCAACTGTTGTCATTTTATTTTGCCCCCGTAAGCATTGTAAAAACAGTGTACCGCAGGCCGATTCGTTGGTGGTCATTTTCGATTATTACTGGGCCGTGAAAGGGATATTTTTGAACCACTTTAATCGGACATCCTTCACACAAGCCCATATCATGTAATCGGGCGGCAGTCGCTGTATTTAAACAGTCAAATGAGTGAAGAATATAATTTTGCTGAATCATTATTGCTACCTGCCTCCTTGAATATTCCGAAATTATATAAATACTATATTCTATCTTCATTATACACTTAAATCACCCCTTGAGAAAGCGCTTGAAATAAATTAAAATGAGTAGTTTTATTTTTTATTATTCGGATATAATAAGAATGTAAAGAATTTATTGATATTTATGGAATATTTACCGAGAATATTTTGGAATATTTCGGTCAGGAGGATGAATTTTATGGCAACACTAGAAATAAAGGATCTTCACGTTTCAGTTAAAGATGAAGAAAGCAAAGAAGAAAAGGAGATCCTTAAAGGGGTTAACCTCAAGATGAAGACTGGAGAAATTCATGCAATTATGGGACCAAATGGAACTGGTAAGTCTACTCTTTCTCAAACCATCATGGGTCACCCTAACTATCATGTTACGCAGGGAGATATCCTTCTTGACGGGGAGAGCATTGTTGACATGCCAGTCGATGAACGGGCACGCAAAGGTCTTTTTCTTGCAATGCAATATCCCGCTGAAATTCAAGGGGTTACTAATGCTGAATTCCTTCGAGCAGCGATCAATGCTCGGCGCCCTGAAGATGATCAGATTTCAGTAATGGACTTTATTAAGAAACTCGACAAGAACTTAGAATTGCTTGATATGAGTCAATCCATGACTGAACGTTATCTTAATGAGGGTTTCTCTGGTGGTGAAAAGAAGCGGAATGAGATTTTGCAGCTTTTAATGATTGAACCTAGTTTTGCGATTCTTGATGAAATTGACTCTGGACTTGACATTGATGCTCTTAAGGTGGTTTCAAAGGGCGTTAACTCAATGCGGGGCGACAACTTTGGTTCATTAATTATTACCCACTATCAACGCCTTTTGAACTACATCGTTCCCGATACGGTTCACGTAATGATGGGTGGCCGAATTGTAAAAACTGGTGGCCCTGATCTTGCTAAGAAACTTGAAGATGAAGGTTACGCTGGCTTACGTGACGAATTAGGTCTTGATATCAAACTTGTAGATGATGAAGACTAGGAGGCAGTTTGATGACAGAATTAAACTCAGCAAAAGAACAAATAATTGCTGCTAGTAAGGCAAATAATGAACCTCAGCAATTGATTGATCGCCGGCTTAGTGCTCGTGAGTTGATGGAAAAGCTCCGTTTGCCGCGGATGCAACGGTTCGATTTTCGAACTTGGCCCCTTATTGCGGATCGGCCATTGAAATGGATTGAATCAGATGCCAGCTTAGTTGAAAAACCAGCCGCCGATGATGAAGTAATTAAGGTAACCCAGTTGGGACAAACTTTGCTCCACGTTAACTTGCCGCAAAAGCTTCAAGATCAGGGGGTTATTCTCACAGATATCTTTACTGCTGCTCGTGAATATCCTGAACTTTTCAATAAATACTTCATGACTGCTATTAACCCCGAAGAAAACCTCTTAACTGCTTATCATCTTGCTTATCTTAATGCCGGTTTATTCCTCTATATTCCAAAGAACGTTGAAATTGAAAAGCCAATTGAGGCCGAGATTATTCAGGACAGCACTCAAGATGAGCCCTTGATTTCGCATATTCTAGTAATTGCCGATCGTGGCAGCCGAATTAAGTTTATTCAACACCTTACAACGGTTGGTGACCACGAGAATACCGCTAATATGATGATTGAATTAATGGCACAGGAAAATAGTGAGATTGACTTTTCTTCCTTAGATGAATTTGGTCCCCATACCCATACTTACTTTAAGCGGCGTGCCGACATTGGCAAGGATGCGCACGTTGAATGGGCAGTTGGCTTGATGAATGATGGTAACACAGTTGGTGACATGGATTCCGAATTGCTAGGCGATGGGGGTTATGCTAATTCAAAGATGATTGCCGTAACTACTCGTGACCAAGAAGTTGGCGTCAATAACCGCGTCACCAACCACGGTAAGCATACCACCGGATTGATAAACCAGCGAGGCGTCATTCTTGAAAAGTCTGAATTGATTTTTAATGGAATTGGGCAAATTATTCATGGTGCTCATGGGGCAAAGGCGGACCAACAAAACCGGGTATTGATTATGTCCGATCAAGCACGGGGAGATGCTAACCCAATTCTGTTAATTGACGAAAATGATGTTGAGGCAGGACATGCGGCTAGTGTTGGCCCAGTTGATCAACAACAAATGTATTACTTAATGAGTCGAGGAATTCCGCGCGCGCAAGCAGAACGAATGGTTATTCGAGGATTCTTAGGAGCAGTCTTGAGTGCAATCCCAGTAGCGGATGTACGGAATAAGTTAATTACGATTCTTGAAAGGAAGCTCGCCGATGGACAACAATACGAATGATTATTTAGCCGACTTTCCAGCACTTAATCAGCGAGTCAATGATGAACGCTTAGCCTACCTTGATAATGCTGCGACTGTTCAGCGCCCACGTCAGGTAATTCAGGCACTTGTTAACTTTTATGAACAAGATAATGCAAATGTTCACCGAGGGGTTCATGCACTAGCAGAACGTGCAACTAAGGATTATGAAGAAGCACGAAAGAAAGTGCAAAAGTTTATTAACGCGCCGAGTGCTAATGAAATTATCTTTACCAAAGGGTGTACAGATGGATTAAATCTCGTCGCTGCAACCTATGGCGAACAAAATATTCAACCTGGTGATGAGATTGTTATTTCAATCATGGAACACCATAGTAACCTTATTCCTTGGCAACAATTAGCTAAGGAAAAGGGTGCTGCCTTGAAATATATTGAATTAACTCCAGATGGCGAACTTGATCTTGCAGATGCTAAAAATAAAATTACCGATAAGACAAAGATTGTGGCAGTAGCCCATGCTAGTAATGTGTTAGGAACAGTGACGCCCTTGAAAGAATTAGCAATGATTGCGCACCAATATGGGGCAGTCGTTGTTGGTGATGGAGCTCAAGCGGTTCCGCATATGCCAGTCGATGTGCAAGATCTTGATGTTGACTTTTACGCTTTTTCTGGTCATAAGATGATGAGCCCGATGGGAATTGGGGGTTTATACGGAAAAGAGAGTTTATTACGAGCGATGCCTCCTTACCAATACGGTGGGGAAATGATTAATGATGTTCACCGGGATGAGAGTACATGGGCTGATATCCCGTTTAAATTTGAAGCGGGAACCCAAAATATTGCCGGGGCAGTTGGTCTTGGAGCCGCGATTGATTATTTAAATGGTATTGGAATGGATAGGATTGTGCAAAAAGAACAGGAACTTGTTAACTATGTTTTGCCCAAGTTAATTGCCATTCCAGATGTCGAGGTTTATGGTCCGCAATCGCCAGCAAAGCATACTGGGGTAATTGCCTTTAACATCAAAGGCCTTCATCCCCATGATGTTGCTACGGCCCTTGATATGGATGGGGTTGCAGTCCGCGCAGGTCACCATTGTGCGCAGCCACTCATGGAAGACTTGGGAGTAACGGCAACCGCTCGTGCCAGTTTTTATTTTTACAATACTAAAGAAGATGCTGATCAATTAATTAATGCAATCAAAGAAACAAAGGAGTTCTTTAACATTGGGACTATCTAAGTTAAATGGTTTATACCGTGAAGTGATTCTCGATTATGCCGATCATCCACATAATAAGGGAGAATTAGCAACTACTACGAATGCAATGACCCTTCATAATCCTACTTGTGGAGATACGATTAATCTTCAGGTCGAAGTAGAAGATAACAAGATCAAAAATATTGCCTATACTGGTGATGGCTGTACCATTAGTCAAGCATCAGCAAGCATGATGACCGACGCTGTTAAGGGAAAAACAACTGAAGAAGCCCTTGCGATGGCAAAGACTTTTTCTGATATGGCAATCGGTAAAGAACATTCAGAAGCTGACTTGGATCAACTAGGGGATGCCCGGATTCTTACCAGTATTATGGAATTCCCAGCTCGAATAAAGTGCGCCACGCTCTCATGGTGGGCATTACAACGAGCACTGTTGAAGGATAGCGAGGAGGAAGAAAATAATGAGTAATGATGCAGCAAGCATTATAAATAATAATGACCAGTATGAATACGGCTTTCATGATAACGTTGAGCCGGAATATTCAACTGGGAGAGGGCTGACAGAAGAAACTGTCCGCAAAATTTCAGCTGCTAAGCATGAACCTAAATGGATGCTAGATTACCGGCTTAAAGCCTACAAGATTTATAAAGAATTACCGATGCCAAAATTTGGGCCAGATTTATCAGAATTAGACCTGAAGAACATGCTTTACTACCAAAAGATGACCGATAAAAAGTTTCGCGACTGGGATGATGTGCCCGAAGATTTAAAACGGACTTTTGATCGATTAGGGGTTCCAGAAGCAGAGCGAAAATACCTTGCCGGTTCATCTGCTCAATATGAATCTGAAGTTGTTTATCACAATATGAAAAATGAGTTTGAAAAGCTGGGGATTATTTTTACTGATACAGATACAGCCTTAAAAGAATACCCAGAATTATTTAAGAAATGGTTTGGTAAATTAGTTCAACCAACTGATAATAAATTTGCGGCCCTAAATGCAGCAGTATGGTCAGGTGGTTCATTTATTTATGTACCAAAGGGCGTTAAGACAAAGACGCCAATTCAATCTTACTTCCGGCTTAATGCGGAAAACTCTGGACAATTTGAGCGGACCTTGATTATTGTTGATGAAGGGGCAAGTGTCGATTATGTTGAAGGATGTACTGCTCCCAATTACTCTTCTGATAGTCTCCATGCTGCGGTTGTTGAAGTTAACGTCTGCAAGGATGCTTACTGCCGCTACACAACTATTCAGAACTGGTCGGATAATGTTTATAGTCTAGAAACAAAACGGGCTGCAGCGGCAGAAAATGCAACCATGGAATGGGTTGATGGGAACCTTGGCTCAAAAGTCACGATGAAGTACCCAAGCGTCTACCTTAATGGTGAGGGAGCACGGGGAACCATGCTTTCCATCGCAGTTGCCAGCAATGGAATCCACCAAGATTCAGGGGCACGAATGATCCACAATGCTAAAAATACATCTAGTTCGATTGTTTCAAAATCAATTGCTAAGACAGGGGGCTCAACTGATTACCGCGGAACAGTCCGCTTTGGTAAGCACTCTGATGGCTCTAAAGCCCACGTTGAATGTGACACGATCATTATGGATGACCAATCATCCTCAGATACGATTCCATATAATGAAATTGACAATGCCCATGTCGCAATGGAACATGAGGCTAAAGTATCTAAGATCTCTGAAGAACAACTTTACTATCTTATGAGCAGGGGAATTTCAGAAGCAAAGGCAACTGAAATGATTATTATGGGCTTCGTGGAACCATTTACGAAGCAATTGCCAATGGAATATGCAGTTGAATTGAATCGTTTGATCAGTTTTGAGATGGAAGGTTCAATTGGTTAATTGAATTAACAAATAAGTTTGGAGGAACGTTTATGGCTGACGAAAAAGATACCCCCTTTTCCCCAATTGAAAATAAAGTGATGGATGCGTTGGAAGAAGTTATTGATCCAGAATTGGGAATTGACCTCGTTAACCTTGGCCTTATTTATGATGTTAAGGTTGATGATAATGGTGAATGTACGGTCACAATGACTTTAACGACAATGGGCTGTCCATTAGGCGATATTTTGAACCGCGACATTACCAAGGCAGTTACTTCTGTTGAAGGTGTAACTAAATGTAATATTAATCTTGTGTGGGAGCCGGTTTGGGATTTGTCAAGAATGAGCAGGTTTGCTAAAATTGCATTAGGAATTCACGGCTAGATATAGGAGGTCAGACATGGATATTAAACGCTTTGTTTATCAACGAAAGAGGCTTGGCTATTCACAAGTTGCCTTAAGCAAGGGGATTTGTACCCAGTCGACCTTAAGTAAGTTTGAAAGCAATGGTCAAGTACCATCACTCACGATTCTGGCGCAGCTTTGCGACCGTCTAGGACTAACGATTGATGATTTAAGCAAAGACAATACATCCTCAATTCGTTATATGAGAAGTCTGCTTAACCAGATTGAATTGGCTTTAATGATTGAACACTTTCCTCAGGCAGTTAGTAACCTTAAGAAGATTCGGCTTGAAGAGTTAAAACCGCCACAAGATCGGATGCAATATTATTATTTAAAAGGGATGATTTATACTTTAACTAATAATAACGCATCGACAAGTCTCTTTAACTTTACTAAGATTTTAGATGAACTGGATGAGCAACATCGGACAATCTTTTCGCCATTAGCATATTTAGGATCAGGGATCTTATATGCGCGGCAAAATTCAATGGAACATGCTGATTTCTTTTTCTCAAAGGTTATTGCATTCTTAAGATCAAAGGCTGATGAAGACTTAGCGGGTGTTGATCGGAATTATTATCTACGGATTGTAACGATGATGTACTACGCTGCCGAGTACCATTCATTAAATAAGCGGCTAGAGGTTAGTAACCAAGTTTTGGAGGCTACGATAAAGATCTGTGCTAGCAATCATGTTACCTATTTCTTACCACGAATTAAATTACTAGAAGCAAATAATGCAATTGAGTTAGGAGAAAACTCGAAAAAAATACGCCGCCTTTTAACTGAAGCAGAAGTATTTGCTCGCTTCAATAAAAATAATGTTGTTGAAGTTCAAGTAGCTGCTCTGTTAAATAACTTTGATAAGACGATTAGTAATAAATGAAAATAAAGGGAGCGAGGCAAAAAGTCAGAGGTGACTTCCGCCTCGCTCCCACTATCTAGTGCGCCCGGCATGGGTATTAGCTAGGTGGTGAAAGTCCGCTATGGGCCGTAGTAGTCGGAACCATGAGCTGAGGACAAGGGTGTCCACCGTGAGGTGGAATCTGAAGGAAGTCTAAGGCAAAGTACTGCATCGATGAACAAGAAGTAGCTATAAGGCTGGAATTAACTGGATAAGGCTGCTAGACAAGTTGAAGTCCAATACTACTCGAAGTTGGTCTCAGTAAAGCTAACGATGACATGGTACGAAAGCTAATATTCTTACCCGGGGAGATCTGGCCTACACGTTTCCGACAAGAGGAATAAGTTTAATTTCCACAGAAACAAGCGGTGCAGTGATGCAGTGTTGAGTAAGCCAGAAGTCAGCCGAGGTCATAGTAGTTTGAATAATCAGATGAAGGACTGAACGACAATAACTTGTAACTTATATCGGAGGTGTAATCAGGTGCGACAATCGCAGAAAACAGAACAACAAGCTGACCGCTTGTCGAGGATAGGTTTGGAAAACCGAAAGTACACAAGGGCGCGTAGTACCGGTTATGGTGAAGGTAAAGGTATGAGTGTCACTATCCAAGACCTGGTCTTGGATCGCAATAACCTTAATCAGGCTTATTTGCGAGTTAAGAGAAATAAAGGAGCAGCAGGCGTTGACGATATGACAGTCAATGACCTTCTGCCATATCTCAGAGAAAATAAGACGGAACTGATCGCTAGTTTGCGTGAGGGCAAGTATAAACCAGCTCCAGTCAAACGGGTAGAAATTCCGAAGCCTAATGGTGGAGTAAGAAGACTTGGAATACCAACGGTGGTGGACCGAATGGTTCAACAAGCTGTAGCCCAAATTCTTACGCCTATCTTTGAGCGTATTTTCTCTGATAATAGCTTTGGCTTCCGTCCCCACCGTGGGGCCCATGACGCTATTTCAAAAGTAGTAGATCTTTATAATCAAGGTTATCGAAGAGTTGTCGACTTAGACCTAAAAGCCTATTTTGATAACGTTAATCATGACTTGATGATTAAGTATCTCCAACAATATATTGATGACCCATGGACACTAAGACTCATTCGTAAGTTTCTAACTAGCGGAGTCTTAGACCATGGGCTTTTCGCTAAGAGTGAAAAAGGAACCCCACAAGGAGGGCCATTGTCACCACTACTGGCGAACATCTATCTAAATGAGTTGGACGAAGAGTTGACTAGACGTGGTCACCACTTTGTGCGCTATGCGGATGATTGTAACATCTATGTTAAAAGTCAACGAGCCGGAGAACGAGTAATGCGAAGCATTACCCAGTTTCTAGAAAAGCGCTTGAAAGTTAAAGTGAACCCAGATAAAACCAAAGTCGGTAGCCCGCTACGGTTGAAGTTTCTTGGCTTTTCGTTGGGTGTAGACCACAATGGGGCCTACGCCCGTCCAGCTAAACAATCGCAACAACGAGTAAAGAAAGCACTGAAGTTATTAACTAAACGTAATCGTGGAATATCTCTGACAAGAATGTTTGAAGAAATTCATCGAAAAATGCGTGGGTGGCTTCAGTACTACTCAATTGGGAAACTAACTAACTTTATTCAACGCCTTGACAAGTGGTTGAGGGTCCGAATAAGGCAGTATATTTGGAAGCAATGGAAAAAGTTTAAAACTAAGGTAACTAACTTACAGAAGTTGGGGCTGTCCCAGCGTGATGCATATGTCTTCGCTAGTACCCGAAAGGGCTACTGGCGAACTGCACATAGTAAGACCTTGAGCTATTCTCTAACTAATAGAAAACTGGAACAACTCGGACTTATGAATATGTCCAAGACGCTCCAGTCAATTCAATGTGATTAAGTTGTCGAACCGCCGTATACGGAACCGTACGTACGGTGGTGTGAGAGGTCGATAATTGAACTAATCAATTATCTCCTACTCGATTAGATCTACTAACCGATGTTTAACTGCATAGTGGAGAAGTTCTGCGTGTGAAGCAAGGTTTAATTTTTGCATAATCTTTGTCTTATGGGCTTCAACAGTTTTAGGAGATATAAACATCTTAGTAGCAATTTCTTTGTTAGTATATCCTAGAACAATTAACGGTAAGATTTCTTGCTCACGCTTTGAAAGAGCAATGTAATTTCCTAAATCGAAGTGCGGAGAACCGCCCTTGATAACTAGTAAATCTTTCTTTGTTACCATAATATTATTGTCTAAGTATTTTTCGCCATTAATAGCGTGTCTTAGGGCGTGAAATAGTTCTTTCAGTGAGGAGCTTTTAAGTATATAGCTATTTGCGCCATTATAAATTGCCTGATTGATGTATTGATGTTCACTACGAGAAGAAAAAATAATAATTTTGGTGTTAGGGAAATGTTCATGAATTCTTTTAATTGTAATCAGACCATTTTCACCAGGAGGCATCGCTAAATCCATAATAATGATATCAATGTCACCTTGTTCAACCCGCAATGAGGCATCTATTCCGGTTGTTTCTTCAGCAATTACTTTAAAATTATCTAGTTGTTCAACCAGATTTTTAACTGCCATTCGAATGATGGGATAATTATCCGCCACAAGTACTCTATACATCAATAAACCTGCTTTAATTCTTAAAGTTATCTCTTCTTCAGTATCTTCTTTTTGCTAATAATTATCAAGATCCAAAAGTTATTTTTTACACTTGCTGAAATAGTTTCAATAAACGGCTGGAATAATTGTGAAAATTTATTGCAGAATAAAACTAATGCTGTAAAATAAAAGAGGATCATTGATGACATGACAACATCAATGGTCCACAGTAGAAGTATGTTGGCGAAAGTGATTGCAGAATCACCTTCACCTTTTATTATACCAATTTTTTGTACTAATGTAATAAAGATTATCTTTTTATCTATAAATTATTTTATGAAAAGAGTGAAAAAGGTAAGAAGAGCAATTAAAAAGCCAATTTTAACAATTTTATTAAGTTGATTGAAGAAAAAATAATAATCATCTAATAATTAATGCATTTACGGATTGTTTGATCTAGAATGTAATTATTAGCTATTCTTGAATCAGAGAAAGGTGAAGCATTGATGGCAGAAAAAACATTTACAACAACCGAGCTCGCTGAGTTCGATGGTCGAAATGGACATCCCGCATACGTTGCCGTTAAAGGCGTTGTTTACGATGTCTCTAACGTTCCGCAATGGAAGGATGGTAAACACCATGGAAACCTTGCTGGTCGTGATTTAACTTCAGTGATGCCTCGTTCTATCCATCTGGAATCAGTCCTTGAAGGTATCCCTGTTGTTGGAAAACTAGTTGACTAGGAATAACTATGTAAAAAGCTAGGAATTGGTAGTTTTAAACTATCTCTTCCTAGCTTTTTATATTGTAACTTTGAAATAATCCCGCAAGTATTTTGCAAGTCCATTATGCTCGTTATCAATTGGCGTTACATCATTAGCAATACTTTTAAGCTCAGAAATGGCATTATGCATCGCAACGCCATGTCCAGCTGCATCAAGCATTTCTAAATCATTATGCTCGTCACCAAAAGCAATAATATTTTGCCGGTCGATTTGGTACTGCTTAGCGATATAAAACATTCCTGACTCCTTATGAGTGCCACGATGGATCAATTCTAAGATGTTGTAAGGGCCCCCCCATACTCGTGGTTCAACGAAATCGCCGTATTTTTCATTAACTGCCTTAATGATTTCTTCTTGGTGTTCCGGTTCATATTGGATTGTCATTGCGATTGGATTGCCTGTTAAGTTAGTCGCGGTTAGGATTTGATCATCGCGCAACTTGTTTGGTAAGAATTCAGGTAAATCATTACTAGCTTGATTAGCCCATACATGATGTTTATTTTCAACGGTAATTGTTTTAATTCCTAGTTCTTTCCGGTGGGTTAGGAGATCGAGGGCTAGCTCCCGTGTTAATTCAACATCATATTCTTTATCCCAGTGTTCATGAGGTATATGCGTTAGGGCCCCGTTAAAGTTTACCATCGGGGTCTTAATCCCAATTTCATCGTAAATATGTTTGGCAATCCGGTAAGGGCGGCCAGTAATGATGCTGACAATATGACCATCCCGTGCAAGGGCACGTAAAGTTGTAATTGTCTCATTTGTTAATTTTGATTGATTATTTAATGTTGTGCCATCAAGATCAAGCGCAATCAAGTGTTGATCCATTACCATCTCACTTCTCTTTCCATAAAAAATTCAATTATAATATTGTAAACAAAAACTTAACGCTTTGCCAAGTATTTTGACTTAAAAAGCCTAAAAAATACGTTACAATAAAGATATTACGATAAAGAGGAGCGAAAAATAACGTGCAATTACCAAATGAATTTGTCACGAAATACAAAAAACTAATGGGAGCAGAGGCCGATGAGTTTTTATCAGCACTTGCCCAGTCAAGTTATAGTGGTTTTCGCGAGAATCCATTAAAGAACGGACAACCAGTTGCAACAATTGAAAAAGCTACGGGGAAAGTACCATATGTGCCGACAGGATATTGTGGCCAAGTGAATGGAAAATCATTAGACCATGTTACTGGATGGGTATATAGTCAAGAGCCGTCAGCAATGTTTGTAGGAGAAGTGGTTAATCCACAAGCAGGGGAACGAGTGCTAGACTTGTGTGCAGCTCCGGGAGGCAAAACAACCCACCTCATCGCTAAAATGAACAACCAGGGGCTATTGGTTGCTAATGAAATTTTCCCTAAACGGGCGAAAATTTTGGCCGAAAACTTGGAACGATGGGGCGCAAAAAATGCAGTTGTCACTAGTGAAAGTCCCGCAGATTTAGAAAAACAATTTTCCCAATATTTTGACCGAATTCTTGTTGACGCGCCTTGTTCTGGAGAAGGAATGTTTAGAAAAGAGCCCGCTGGAATTGAATATTGGTCACCAGAATACCCCGCTGAGTGTGCTAACCGCCAGCAAAAGATCCTCGCATCCGCAATGAAAATGCTAAAGCCAGGAGGAACATTAGTATATTCGACCTGTACTTTTGCACCAGAAGAGGATGAACAAAATATCTCATGGCTGCTCAATAACTATCCAGACTTGAAACTTATCCCAATCGAAAAGGCGGCCGGAATGGATGATGGCCGTCCAGAATGGGCTGATGGCAATGAAGAATTGAAAAAGACAGTTCGACTATTCCCGCACCATCTTAAGGGGGAAGGACATTTCATTGCTAAGTTAGTAAATGGTGAACCTAAGACAATAGATAAAAAGCGCAAAAAGAAGAATAAGCGGAAAAAGCAATCGATTGTTAAACCGGACAAAGAACAGGTCAAACTCTTTAACCAGTTTGCTACAAGCGTCTTCCCAGACTATCAACCACACCAATTGATTTTATTTGGTAACCAGCTCTATGATTTGCCATTAGAAGAGGACAAGATCGAGGGACTAAATGTACTCCGACCTGGACTTCACCTCGGCACTTTTAAGAAAAATCGATTTGAACCAGCGTTGGCATGGGCTCTTGCCAGCTTACCACAGGAGGCAAACCGGGTCATTGAACTAAGCCAGGAACAGTGGCACCAATATGTCCATGGGGATGTAATCAATATTGATGCTGACCTTCCGAATGGTTGGTATTTATTAGTATGCGAGGAACATACTGCTGGTTTTGGAAAATTGGTCGGTAAAACAATCAAAAACTTTTATCCCAAGGGGTTACGTTTTTAAATTAGGAGGATTATCGAGATGAAGGAAAAAGCAGCCTTTCACGTTAACGGCTACCTCGGGTTACTCGGGGCGATTATTATCGGTTTAATTAGTTTGTGGCTGATGTTTGTTGGCTTTACGCGTAATTTTCCGGTGCTTCTGACAATTGGAATTATTTTATTCTTGATTGTGATTCTTTTTAGTACATCATTGACAATTATTCAGCCAAATGAAGCCAAAGTTTTAACTTTTTTTGGTAATTATATTGGGACTATTCGTGATGCGGGCTTATTTATGACGGTACCATTTACAAATAAGGAGACTGTTTCTCTGCGTGTTTGCAATTTTAATAGCCAGATTTTAAAGGTCAATGATTCAAAGGGTAACCCAGTCGAAATTGCGGCCGTTATTGTCTACAAAGTTGTCGATACCGCAAAAGCGCTCTTTTCGGTTGATGATTATGAGCAATTTGTTCAAATTCAAAGTGAGTCTGCGGTTCGTCATGTTGCTAGTGAATATCCATATGATAGTTTTGAAGATCAAGATGCAATTACCCTTCGCGGAAATCCAACCGAGGTATCAGAGCGGTTAACTGCCGAACTGCAAGAACGGCTAAACGTAGCAGGGGTCAAAATTATTGAAACACGGTTAACCCACTTAGCCTACGCAACTGAAATAGCCAGTGCCATGCTGCAAAAGCAACAGTCATCGGCAATCCTATCAGCGCGAAAGATAATCGTTGAAGGGGCTGTTTCAATTACTGAAGAAGCAATTGAACGACTAAGCAAGGAAGCCAACCTTGATTTAACAGATGAGCAACGTTTGCAAATTATCAATAACATTATGGTAGCAATTATTAGTGAACGGGGAACGCAACCAGTAATAAATACGGGGACACAAGGATAAATGATATATTTAACAATTTTAATGGCTGAGCGGGTTGGTTTAATTATTATTCTAGCGTTTTTGCTAGTTAGTGTGCCCTTATTTCGCCGCCTGTTATTTAATCAAACCATTAGTGCCAAAATTCAACTAACGATTCTTTTTTCTATTTTTGCTATTATGGCTAATATGACTGGAATAGAGATTGACGCAAATAACCAGTTGCATAACAAAATCATTCTTACGGCCATTTCAACAAATGATTCGATTGTCAATGCCCGAATTTTAGCTGTTTCAGTTGCTGGAATTATTGGTGGACCATGGGTTGGTAGTTTAGTAGGATTAGTAGCAGGAGTCCATCGGATTATTCAAGGTGCACCCCTGCAAAGTTGGTTTTATGTGCCCAGCTCAGTTTTGATTGGTGCGCTTTCTGGTTTTTTGTATCATGATCGAAAAAGTTATTTTAAGGTAATGACGCCGTGGCATGGTTTTATTGTGGGGATTTTGATGGAAAGTATTCAAATGCTTTTTATCTTACTATTCAGTCCAACGGGATGGGTCTTAGTTAAATATATTGCCCTGCCAATGATCTTGGTTAATTCGCTGGGGACATCGATTTTCTTATCGATCATTTCAATGTACCTTCACCAAGAGGAAGAACTGCGCGCTATGCAAACTCATTCTGTCTTACAATTAACAAATGAAACCTTGCCTTATTTTCGTCAAGGATTAAATAAAAGCTCAGCACAACAAGTAGTCAAAATCATTAAAAAATATACTAATTTTGATGCAGTGAGTATCACTGACAGACAAAGAATACTGGCGCATATTGGAGCTGGTGATGATCATCATATCCCAGGAAATAGACTAGAAACTTCTTTATCTAGTAATGTGATCAAAACGGGCCAAATAAAGATCGCAAATAACAGTAAATTGATTGGTTGTATCGATCCCAATTGTCCTTTAGAAGCAGCAATTGTTGCCCCTCTGCGAATTGGGAATGAAGTTATTGGAACATTAAAAATGTATTATACTGATCAATGGCATTTAACACCGGTTGAAATTCAGCTAGCAATCGGTCTGTGTGAGATTTTTGCTAACCAAATTGCATTGGGTGAAGCAGAAGTACAGGCGCAATTAGTTCGAGATGCTAAGATAAAAGCTTTACAAGCACAAATAAATCCGCATTTCTTTTTTAATGCTATTAATACAATTAGTGCAATTTTACGTCGGGATCAAGAGAAAGCGCGAGAACTTCTCCTCCAACTTAGTAATTACTTCCGAGCTAACTTAATTGGGGCCCGGGAGACCGAAATTACTTTGGGACAGGAGCGTACCCAAGTCGATGCATACCTTGAACTGGAACAAACTAGGTTTCCACAGAAATATAACATTACCTTTGATCAACAAGTCGAAAATGATGTTTACTTGCCGCCATTTACAATTCAAGTATTAGTTGAAAATGCGCTTAAACATGCTTTCGGAGCACGTAAAGATCATAATGATGTTCAAATAACAATAAAGAAACTGGAAGCACGGTTGGAAATTCAAGTAGCTGATAATGGGAAAGGGATTGCACCGGAACTTCTTCCTAAACTCGGGAAAGAACCATTGACATCTTCAAAGGGAAGTGGAAATGCGCTATATAATTTGAATCAGCGCTTAATTGGTCTATATGATCAGCATAGTGCCCTTCAAATTACAAGTAGTAATAAAGGAACAAAGATCAAAATTTCTTTACCATATCACACTAAGGAAGGTGCAGACAATGAAAGTCTTAATCGTTGATGATGAACCGCTTGCTCGTGAAGAACTTCATTACTTAATTCAGGGAAATAGTGAAGTTACAGAAATACTTGAAGCAGATGGCATTTTTATGGCAGAGGAACAAGTGAAACATGAACACCCAGATATGGTTTTCTTAGATATAAAGTTATCTGATGGAAATGGGATAGCGTTAGCTGAAAAAATAAAATCATTTGCTGATAGTCCTCATATTGTCTTTGCGACTGCTTATGATTCCTATGCGTTAGATGCCTTTGAAGCAGATGCAGTTGACTATATTTTGAAGCCATTTTCTGCTAAAAGGGTCAACGAAGCAATTATGCGGGTTGCAAAATTAATTCCGCCAGATGATGATACTACCAAAACTAAGATGGAATTAAGGCAGAATCCCCGAATTTCGATTCAAAATGACGAGCGAACGATTATTTTACAGAAAAAACAAATACTTTACGTACAGGCACAGCAAGGTTATGTTTATATCTGGACTCTTAACAAGCATAAAATCATTAGTCGACAGACGCTCACTAATATTTATGACCAATTAAAATCTCCAGAATTTTTACAGATTCATCGTAGTTTTATTGTCAATTTGAATGGCGTAACAGAGCTTCAACCAAGTTTCAACCATACTTATGAACTGACTTTAATCGATGGAAGCAAACTACCGGTAAGTCGTTCATATGTTAATACAACCAAAAAAGCATTAGGTTTATAAAAAGGATTGGTGAATTGTTTATCTTTTCACCAATCCTTTTTTTGTGTAAGGCATTTTAAGCTAACTGGAGGGCATTTTAACGCAAATTTAGGTTATTTAATAGTGAGAACGAATACAAATCGGGAAAAGTTAGTAAAATAGATTGTGATAAATGGTATTAACGTTAATGCCTAAACATATTTATCATGTTTAGGAGGATTATTATGAAGAAAGAAGAAAAGAAGAAAGAAGCGCCCATTTTAGTTCAAATGGGAATCTTTGCTGCAATTTTATTCGTATCACAATTAATCTCTAATCTTTTTCCTAAGAGTTTCGTTGTTCCTACACCATTAATCGGAATGATTTTATTATATATTTTATTAGCTTGCCATATTGTTAAGTTGGAACAAGTTGAAAAGTTTGGAGATTTCATGATTAGTTTAATTGCCTTTCTGTTTGTCCCATCAGGAATTCAACTTGCTGGGAGCCTTGGTTTAATGAAAAAAGAAGGGCTACAAGATGTAATTGTTATTATTATTTCGACAATTATTTTATTAGCAGTAATTGCTTATGTTGGAGCATTCTTTATTGGGGTACATCATAAATTATTCAAGACTAACAAGGGGGAAACTGATAATGACTAATGTATTTATTACAAATCTGGCGTTACCTTTTACCGGGGTATTTATTTCATTGCTGGTCTACTTAATTGGGATGTGGCTTTTCAAAATTAGTAATGGCTTTTTCCTCTTTACTCCATTGTTAGTAGGGATGGTATTAGGGATTGTAATTTTGGCAATCTGGGCCAAGGTCGCTAATTCAACGACTGCAATAGTTTATAAAAAATTTTACCAGCCAGGTGGGAATTTGATTTTTTGGTTCCTGAACCCAGCAACAATGGCATTTGCGATTCCGCTTTATCGTCGGAATGATGTTTTTAAGAAATATTGGGTTGATGTAGTTCTCACATTATTTGTGGGTGGATTCATTTCATTATTTTTGATTCAAGGAACAGCTAAATTATTTGCTCTTTCCCGTGTTTCAACCGCCGCTATGCTTCCCCAAGCAGCTACTACCGCTGTTGCGATGCCAATTGCAAAGGGAATCGGTGGTGATCCCGCGGTAACAGCGATGGCATGTATCTTAAATGCAGTTATTATTTATGCCCTTGCCGAATTCCTGATTAAGGTCTTTAGACTAAAGAAAATTTCTAAGGTCGGAACTGGTCTTGGTCTTGGATCTGCTGGTCACACTGTTGGATCTGCTAAGGCGGTTCAACTAGGGTCAATTCAAGGAGCAATGGCCGCAGTGGCAGTTGTTATCGTTTCGTTAGCAATGGACATTTTGGTTCCTATTTATGCTCATCTTTTTATGTAAAATTTAATTAGGGAGAGAAAAAGAAGTATGGCGATAGAAGAACATCAAAAGGTTGTTTTAATTGGTGATGGAGTTGTGGGGTCCGCGTATGCTTTTAGCGTGATCCAGCAAGGTTTAGCTGAGGAATTAGTTATTATAAATAAGAGTAGTGAGCGAAGCGTTGGGGATGCACTAGACTTGGAAGACGCAACGCCATTTACTGCCCCAGTAAAGGTCAAGGCTGGTAGCTATCAAGATTGTAAAGACGCTGATATTGTTACTATTTGTGCAGGCGCTGCGCAAAAGCCAGGTGAAACACGGCTTAAATTAGTTGAACGTAACTTAAAGATTATGAAGGAAATCGTTCAAGAAGTAGTTAATACCGGGTTTAATGGAATCTTCTTAATTGCTGCCAACCCAGTCGATATCTTGACATATGCTGTTCAAAAAATTTCTGGCTTTCCAGCACATAAAGTTATCGGCTCGGGAACTTCTCTTGATTCAGCACGCTTAAGAGTAGCGATTGGTAAAAAGCTAGCTATTGATCCCCGAGATGTTCATGTTGATATGTTAGCGGAGCATGGGGATTCAGAATTTGCTGCTTATTCTTGTGGGACAATCGGTGGAACGCCTTTAATGGATTATGTTTTAGCTAATGGGTTAACAAAGCAAGAATTATTAAAACTAGAAGAAGAAGTACGTAATAAGGCTTATGAAATTATTAACCGGAAAGGCGCAACATATTATGGAGTAGCGACTGCTTTGGCAAGAATAACGAAAGCAATTTTATATGACCAAAATACAGTATTACCCGTCAGTGCATATTTAGATGGTGAATATGGAGAAAAGGATATTTACCTCGGGACACCGGCTGTAATTGATAAAGACGGTATTCAAAAAGTAGTAGAATTGCCATTAGATTCACGTGAACAAGAGGCTTTAATTAATTCAGCATCAGTCTTGCGTGAAACGACAGCAAACGGGATGACTAAAGCGGGTCTATTGAACTATCTTTGGAAATAAATAAAATGACTAGGGAGCGAGACAGAAGTCACTTGTGACTTCGTTTTTCGACGCGAAGCTAGCCTCTGGGAGCCCCCGCAAGCAATAATAGGCCTCCAACGTTCGGCTTTTTTGCCGGACGTTGGAGGCCATTGTTGTACTGCGTATTTACTTTTTATGAAAGTAACTTAACTTATGTCACAGTCCCTTAGTCATTTTTGCATTATAGTGACCGATGACGGTTATTTATTTGTTTCGATTAAGTGCTTAGCCAATGCAAAGTTGCCGAGAGTAGCAGAGCCATTTCCTGGAACAGAAGGGTTGACAATATATTCATCGAGTGATCCAACCGGAAGATAATCATTCCATAACATTGCAAATTGCTTCCGAACCCGTTCAAGAAAGGCTGGGCGCGAAACACTTCCACCGAAGATAATTTTTTGTGGACGTAAAATGGCAGTTACCTGAACCGCCGCTTGTGCAACGTAATATGCCATGATATCCCAAACAGGGTGATTATCAGGAACATCTTCGCCGCTAATACCGAGCCGCGCCTTGAAAGTTGGTCCAGCTACCAATCCTTCCAAGCAATCGTGGTGGTAAGGGCAGATACCAGTAAAGTTTAGATCAGCTGGGTGGCGTTGTAAGCGAACGTGGCCCATTTCAGGGGTACTAATTCCACCAATAAAGCGGCCGTTTTGAATTGCTCCAGCACCCACGCCAGTTCCAAGGGTATAGTAAACCAAGGCCGGATTATCATACTTATCTTTTAAATTGACATATTCACCGTAAACCGAACCATTGACGTCCGTTGTCCAGTAGACTGGAATATTGAGGGCATCAGTCATTGTGCCGACAAAATTGCAATTTTGCCACTTAACTTTAGGAGTATCAGTAATATAACCGTACTTTTCACTAGCCGGATTAGTATCAATTGGTCCAAAACTGGCAATTGAAAGTGCAGCTAGTTCAGGGTACTGCTTAAAAAATTCAATTGAAGCCCCTAAAGTTTCTTCGGGGGTGGTTGTAGGGATGATTTTTTTATCAATTTCATTAAAATTTTCGTCACCGACAGCACAGACAAACTTAGTACCGCCAGCTTCAATACTTCCTAATAACATAATCAAAAACCTCATTTAATTAAAGTGAACGTTTATCAATCTGATAACCATGTTTGAGTATAAACCTTAGAAAACGGTATCACAAGCACAATTACTCTCTTTTTACTTATAAAACGTTTCACTAATTCAAATTAATTTCTGAACTTTCGCGCCAAGTGGCTTTGGCGGGCAAATTAATATGAATAGGGATATCATTCGGATTATTCAGACGGTGGACCAGTCTTTGAACTGCTATTGTCCCCATTGAAAAACTTGCTGGATTGATCGATGAAAGGGACGGAACTAAATATTCAGCAATATCCGAATCATTATAGCTAATAATTTGAAGGTCTTGGGGAACTTTAAGCTGATGTTGCTTAATGGCTCGATATGCGCCGATAGTTAGTTGGTCACTGGCTATTAAGGCGGCCTGAAAATTACCTTTCAAAAGAATATTCATGCTGTCAAAGCCATCTTTAGGAGTCCACCCATTAAGGGCAACCAATGGAGAAATATTATGAAGTTTTGTCCACATCAAATAGGCCTTAGCTCGAATATCTTGATACGAGTCTGTCGTTTCGCCATTATTATTCATGGGATGAATATTTCCACTGATAAAGGCGATTTTATTATGTCCATTTTCTAGTAACTGATCAAGAACGGTCTGAGTAGCTTCAAAATACGAATTACGGATAATATCGTAAGCGGGGAGGTATCGATAGTCGTCAATTAAAACGATATGGGGATTGTTTTTAGCTAAATTAGCGTAGAATTCTTGCGTAAAAACTCCGGCAACAATTACGCCATCATATTTTTGAGCGTCAGTAAATTGAAAGTCTTTATTGGGAAAACGAACAAAAGCTTTGATTTGAATGTTTTGCTTGGAAGCTTCCTGAATAATTCCATCATGGACTTGAATGAAATAAAGGTCATGAGCTTCTGTTTCGAGCGAATGAGTTGTAAGTACTAGGATTGAACGAGGAGTTGACGGCGGAGTAACGGCCCTGTTTAGGTGGGGATGGTAATTATACTTTGCTGCTACTTCTTTAATTCGTGCTCTTGTTTGTTCACTTACTGAAAAAGATGAATCATTGCTTAAGACACGTGAAACGCTGGCAGGAGATACACCAGCCTCACGCGCTATTTTTCTGATACCAGTCATAGGAAAACCTCCCTTTAATCAATTTCTAGCATAACATATTTTTAGTAAACGTTTAGTAACCAATAATGACGGTCCATTGTTGTTACATAAGCAATGAAAGCGCTTGACGAAAAATAACTAAACGTTTATTATAGAATCGATTTCAAGAAAGGGGCCACAACGAATGATTACATTTGATGAACAACAACGTGTTTTTCACTTAAAGAATAAAGAAATTTCCTATTTATTTTCAGTAGAAGAGGGAAATATCCTCAGTCACCTTTACTTTGGACCGGCAATTCGCAACTACCATGGTGAACGTCGATATCCACGAGTTGATCGTGGGTTTTCAGGGAACCTTCCTGGATCGATGGACCGGACTTATTCGAAAGATGATTTATTACAGGAATATTCGGGAAATAATACCGGAGACTATCGCGTACCTGCAATTATTATCAAAACAGAAAATGGTTCACGACTGACTGATTTCCGTTATAAGTCTTATAAGATTTTACCGGGAAAGCCCAAGTTAGCTGGGTTACCTGCATCTTATGTTAAAAGTGATAAAGAAGCAGAAACGTTGGAAGTTACTTTAGTTGATGAAACAAGTGGCGCGCAGCTTATTCTTTCGTACACTATCTATAACGAACGGCCGGTTATTACACGGAATGCACGGTTAGTAAACACAAGCAATCAAGAATTACGAATTGAAAAGATTGCTTCAATGCAACTGGATTTAACTAAACATGATTATGACGTTATCTCCGTTCCAGGACAATATGCTCTTGAACGACAACCTGAACGGCAAGAATTGCGTCGGGGAATCACAGAATTTTCTAGCCGCCGAAATTCTAGTTCTCATCATATGAACCCGTTTGTGGCCTTGGTTGACAAGAACACCGATGAATTTCAGGGAAATGCTTTGGGAGTGCTCCTTGTCTACTCAGGTAATCACCAGTTTACCTTGGAAAAAGATCAGATTGACCAGATTCGCTTAATAACTGGAATTAATGATTATAACTTTGAATGGGTTCTTGAACCGGGAAAGGATTTTCAGACACCGGAAGCAATCATGGGCTTTAGTCAACGTGGCTTAAATGGGATGTCACAAGTATTCCATAAGTTATTACGGGACCGGGTTGCTCGCGGTAAGTATCAATATGCAGACCGGCCAATTGTTATTAATAACTGGGAAGCGACCTTCTTTGACTTTGATGATAAGAAGTTAGACCAAATTATTGATAAAGCAAAGCCATTGGGAATTGAAATGTTTGTTCTTGATGACGGCTGGTTTGGCCACCGGAATGATGATAATTCATCGCTTGGTGATTGGTTTGTTAACCAGGATAAGCTTACTGGTGGATTAAAGCGGGTAGCGGACCGGACCCACGAGCATGGCATGAAATTCGGCCTCTGGTTTGAGCCAGAAATGATTTCAGTCGATTCTAAGTTATATAAGGAACATCCAGACTATGCCTTACATGAACCGAACCGTGGCATGACACTTTCTCGTAATCAATTAGTGCTAGACTTTAGCCGTAAAGAAGTTGTTGATAATATCTATAATCAAATGTGCTTAATTTTAGATAAGGTGCCGCTTGACTATATTAAATGGGACTTCAACCGTAATCTTACTGAGGTCTTCTCTAGCGCAGCGGATGCAGAACATCAAGGAGAAGTTAGCCACCGTTATATTTTAGGCTTATATGACTTAATGGAGCGGTTAGTTACCCGTTATCCTAATATCTTGTTTGAAGGCTGTTCTGGCGGTGGTGGCCGCTTTGATGCTGGTATTCTTTACTACATGCCGCAAAGTTGGCCATCTGATGATACAGACGCGGTCGAACGGTTAAAGATCCAATACGGAACATCTTTAACTTATCCAATCTCATCTATGACAGCACATGTATCGGTTTCACCTAACCAGCAAACTGGCCGTTCTACTAGTTTTAAGATGCGGGGCGATGTTGCCATGAGTGGGGTCTTTGGCTATGAACTTGACCTAGCAGATTTGACTGAAGAGGATCGGCAAATGGTAAAGGAACAGATCAAGTTCTACAAGGCTCACCGCCACTTAATTCAATATGGTGACTTTATTCGCTTAGAAAGTCCTTTTGATAGCAATACAGTCGCTTGGGAATTTGTTAGTCCGGATAAGTCAGAAGCACTGCTATTTATGTTTAAGCAGTTGCATACTAACCGTTTTGAAATTAATAATACCAAGATGGCGGGACTTGATCCAACAATTGATTATCATGATGAGATGACTGATAAGACTTATGGTGGGGATGAATTGATGAATGTCGGTTTGTTCCGTGACCCGACTCATACGGGGGACTCCATTTCCGAAGTGCATTACTTTAAAGGTAAATAATTTAAAACCTGAAATGTCAATTTAAATTAGAAAAAAGGTGAAAGTTGTTCTTCTGTGACATGACTCAAGAATACTTCTAATGGTGTACGATAATTTAGAGATTTTCGTGGGATATTGTTGCGACGATGCATTAGCTGAGTGACTAGTTCGTCTGGTAAATCGCGAAAATCTAGCTTTTTACTAAGACCATCACGACGCAAGAGGCCGTTATTATTTTCGTTTAACCCTCGTTGATTGGGAGCACCGACTTCCGCAAAATAGGTGTGAAGATCATACTTATTGGCTATTTCTCGCCATCCAGCAAATTCTTTCCCGTTATCAAAAGTAATTGATTTAACAAAGTGACGTGGCAGTTTAGCGAGCCATTGATCAAGCTGGCAATTCACTGCTTCGTCTGTTTTATGATGAATATTAAGGACAATCATTACTTTGGATTGTCGCTCTACTAGCGTCATTACCGCTCCGCGGTGAGCTTTACCTTGAACTGTATCAGCTTCAAAGTGCCCAAATTCATGTTGGTAATGCGGAAAATCACGATATCGTTGATAGATACTGCGTCCTAATTGGCCAGCTTTACCACGATGTTCCACATAGCCATTGGGATGGCGTTTTCCTTTCATCGGTAGCTGTTTAACGGAAAAGCCATACTGATTGCGGGCAAACATGCGATAAAGGGTGCGCATACTGCAGCTAATTGGGTGTTCATGACGACCAATAATAGTATCAGGAGTCCAACCTGCCTTGATTTGCGCATGGATATAGTTAACTTCGATAGTTGGCAGTTGGGTCTGCTTCCGACCACAACGACGCTTATGTCGCTGATAAGTCTGAAGATATTGGTCGATGGTTTTACCGTCGTTGAGGAAACGATAAACACGATAGATGGTTTCTTGACTACGCTGAAGTAATTTAGCAGCCCGATAAGCTTTAGTACCTTGATACCAAAAATCAGCTATGAGAGTTAATTCACGTGTGGTAAGATGTTTATAGGTCATTTGTGATTGCCTTTCTTTTGATTAGGAATATTCAAAAGTCTATCACAAATGGCTTTTTACTTTTTCTAACTTAATTTTACAAACGACGAAATAATAAAAATCCGAGAAAATCTTTCTCGGATTTTTATTATTTTTTACTTTTTATTAATGCATCAATCGTCCACATCCAGATTGCATGTCCCAAAAATTCAGAAACATGTTCTTCAAGTGGTTGATCTTTTGCAGCAGGCACTGTTCCCATTAATGGCATTAGCTTGAGATGGAAGAAATCCCAAACAGCAATCCCGAATGGTACTCCATCACCTTTTTTGATCCACGGTGCCAACTGTCCGCCGATACTATAGAGAACTCCAAAGCCAGCTGAGAAACTAAAGTGAACAACATAGCTTACCCATGGCAACTGTTGGCCGGAATAGGTATAAGTGGCGTGTGTGATCTGTGCCGGAACGCCAAATTGTTCAAGCATTTTTTGCGGTGGGTTTGTTTGATCTCGCTCTGGTGTCCGTGGTGGGAGAATATTTTCCCAACCGAGTTTAACAAGACCAGCAACCAGACCAGCCGTTATACCCACTGTAATTGATTTACTCCAATTAATTTTATTCACTTCAATCACCATCCAAACCTTTAATTATTAAATCAATTGTATCAATCTTAATAGGAATTTCAATTATTTAGGTTAGCGTAAGTGTCGTTGACGAGCATATGATAGCAAGTCCGTTCCTAAAACATATTCAACACGTGAAAGTTCGGTAAATGATGAGCAACCAAGGAGCGCGAGCAAGCGTTTAACAATCACTTGCCATTCACCGAGCGTTTGGTCTAATGCTTCATAGCCTTCATTTTGAAGAATATTGAGGAAGTAACCGGCAACACCAACTGCCCGGGCGCCTAATACACCAGCCTTGATAATATCGAGGGGAGAAGTAATTCCGCCAGAGGCAATAATTTCAGTTTTACCGCGCCGAATTGAATGAGCTTCCAATAGTGATTCGGGAGTTGTTTGTCCCCAGTCCAATAAACTCTCAAAATTAATCTCATGGTTACGCCGATTCTCAATCGCCGCAAAGTTTGTCCCACCACGTCCACTAACATTGATGAGGTGAACGTCATGAGTTTGCAGCTTGGCAATCGTCGTTTTGCTCATTCCAAAGCCAACCTCTTTTACAATAACAGGGACTTCGAGTTCACTGATAAGATACTGGATATTATCTAACCAGTTAAAATCACGATCCCCCTCAGGCATAATTAGTTCTTGGGCCGCATTGATATGCAGTTCAAGGGCATTTGCCTTCAGAAGGGAAATAGCATTTATCGCTTGGTCAAGACTGGCATTTGCACTTAAATTTGCAAAAATAATGCCATCTGGATTTTCTTCGCGGATTATCTCAAAAGACGAAAAGGATTGAGGGTCTTTTGAAATAATACTGAGAGATCCCGTTGCCATTGCCAAATGGTGTTTATGAGCTAATTGAGCAAGTTGCTGGTTGATTTTAAGGGCTTGATCACTTCCGCCAGTCATTGCCTCAATATAAAAAGGACATTCAATTTCTAAATTATCAGCTAATTGGACATGCAAATCAACCTCATCTGTTGTCATTTCAGGCAAGCTATCATGAATTAGACGCACTTGATCAAAATAATGGTGTTGATGAACCTGGTCATAATATTTGGCAGCTAATGAAAGGTGTTCGTTTTTTCGTTGGGCATGACGTGATTCCATCATGGAGCCTCCTTTGATCTACTTGTGAATGTAAGAAAGATGGTGCTTAACAGATTTCTTGAAACTTTTTGCGTTATCGATAAAGTGTACGGATAAAGGAAGTTGTTCGATATGGTTTTTGGCCCAACTCTTTAAGACATTCCCAAAGTTAGAGTTGCTATCAATAGCGACGATCCCACAATCACCGCCACCGGCACCAGAAGTCTTAGCGGCGCCGCCAAAAGATTCAGCGATTTGGCAAAGCTTAGATAATGATTCGGTTTCGATGTTTACCCCTGAATTAGTGCCCAGTTGTTTTAAGAGGTCACGGTTATAACGAATTTCATTTTTAATTGCTTCAAGATCTTGACAATGAAAACCATCAACCATTCGTTGGATACACGATTTACTTTTTTCAAGAAAATGATGATATTCAGTTTGGCGACGGGCTTTAAAAAGAGAAATTTTATCAACAAGTTGGGAAGTTGATGCTGGTTTACCAGTCCAGCCAATTAAAAGCTCTAAGTTTTTGGGAGCGGTTAGAGACTCAATATTAAGATCAGGCCAAGGTAAGTCAATGATCGTCTTTAGGTCAAGGTACTTACGTTGTTGAGCAAGCCACTGCCGATCAAATGAATGGTAGGAAATCCAACCGCCGTATACAGAAGCGGCAACATCCCCCAACGAACCATTTCCTTGAACTTCAAAATGGGCAATTGCAGCTAATTTAAAGATTTGGTCCTTGTTAACGGGCAAATTATAGAACCGACAAAGGGCCTTAACAGTTGCTACAGTAACAGCCGCAGAGGAACCAAGACCATATTTTCGACCATTAGCACTGTCTAATTGACTGTCAATATGGATATTAAATATTCGTAAGTCGCGACTAAAAGTACGAGCATATTCTTCTGTAACCTTAATAGCAGAAAGAATGTAAGAAAAAGGATTGTCACGTTTGTCAACTACCATTTGGTCTCCTAAACGTCGCCAGGATAGTTGATCGTTATTATATTGGCGACTAATAATTTGGCCAACTTCTTGCACACTTTCCTCAATCGTACAGGTAACAAACTGATCCAATGCAACTAAAATTGCAGGATAACCATTTTCAACAACAGCATATTCACCGGCAATATACAATTTACCGGGAGCTTTTTCAGTAATCAAAATTTAAAGTCCCCTTATCATTAAATTTTATTCATTCCAAATCTTTATTCCAGGTCCCGGTTGTGAAACCATCAACCGTTCTGGGCCAACGATATTGCTTAATTCTTCAACAATTTTACTCCGGTTTCCTCGGTCGTAAATAACTTTGACGTTCGGACCAGCATCCATCGTATAATAGCAGTTTACTCCCTGGTTGCGCAAGTCTTCCACTGCTTTAATGATGGTTAGCGTTTCACCATTAAAGTAGGTAAAACCGGGGTCGGCTGAAAAGGTAAGTGCGTGCATCCGAAGGGCATTTTCTTCAGCAATATGGCCGATTTGGTCAATATCTTTTGCTTTAATAGCTTGCTTTATGGCAACCATGTCATTCGCTACCACTTGGCGCCAGGCATCATAGTAGGGTGAAGTTTCAACACTGGATTGCATTCCAGTGCGACTGGAAACTTTTTTCTTTTTTGTATCAACTAAGACTGCTAACATCTCAATTGGAAAGTCAACATTTTCTAAAATTGGTTGTGCAAATGAGGATGCATCGTCAGTCCCTTTTTGCCATTCAACCAGTCCACCATAAATAGATCTAGTTGCTGAACCGGATCCGCGCCGGGCCAGTCGTGATAGATCACGTCTTGAGAGATTTAATCCGGCCGCAGCACTGGCTGCACCTGCTAAAGCGGCAAAGGCAGAAGCTGAAGAGGCAAGGCCGGCTGCAGTTGGAACATGATTAATTGACTCTACGCGTGCAAAAGATTTTATTCCACTTAGTTGCCGAACAATATCTAGAACATGAACTACTTTTTTAGCCGCTTGCTTACTGAGTGTCTGTTGATCGATGGCAACTAAGTCTGAAGTAAGGTGATTATCAAAATTTACGGTAGTAGTGGTGTAAAACTCATTAAGCGTAAGGGAGAGACTGTCGGTTTGTGGAATGATTAATTCTTGATCCTTCTTCCCCCAATATTTAACAAGCGCAATGTTAGTATGTGCTTTTGCAGTTGCCATTAGTTATTACCTCGCTTATCAAGTGGTTGAAGCCAAATATCATGCGCCCCGTTCTCTTTTAAGATGCTTGCAAGGCGACGAGCTCCCATAGCTGTTTGCATTAAGGCAATCATGCAACCACCGCGACCGCCGCCAGTTAGTTTTGCACCAAGAGCACCATTATCACGTGCGACATGAATAAGGTGATCTAATGATGGGTCTGACACGTTAAGAGCGGCTAAATCAGTTTGCGCAAAGTTAAGAGCGTCGCCTAATTTTACAATATCATTTTGCACAAGATAGTCTTTTGTTTGGTTTACTAATTCACCGAGGTGCTTAATATGTTCCTCAGCTTTTTCGTTGTTATTTTTCAGTTCATCTTTAACTGCCAAAATAGCTTCCCTAGTAGCACCTTTTTTTCCAGTATCAGCAATTACTAAAGAAGCATCAAGGTTCATTTCAATTGGTATCCCAATCCGCCCCTTAACATAAAAAAGCGGTTTATCTGAACTGACAGTAGCAGCGTCTAAACCGGATGGACTACGATGTGTAATTTGTTCCTCAACATCTGCAAGCTGAAGCAATAATGTTCGATCAAGCGGTTCATCATAATAGTCAAAGAATGCCCGAATAATTGCAATCGCGCTGGCAGCAGACGACCCCATTCCTCGTTCTGCAGGTAATTGACTTTCAATTTTTAAGTCCCAACCAGTTTCTTGGTCATTAAACCTTGCAGATAAAGTATCAATTAATTCTTTAATTCCAATCATGGAAGAAGGTAAATTTTTTAAACTACCATGATAATAACGGCTTTTAATAATTCGCTGGTTATCTTGGCGATTGCTGAGCGTAACTGATAATTGAACGCTTGGCAATGGTAAGGCTATTGCCGGTTGACCGTATACTACGCTATGTTCTCCCATTAAAATGATTTTCGCATGGCTAGTACCAATCCCTTGTTGTTTCACCATCGTAACCTACTTTCTACATAAAAATTCAAACTTAATCATAGCATAAAACAGTGATTCTAGCTAAAAACGATTGTGGATGTTACCAAATCTAAACATTTTAGCACAAAGAAAGGCCAATTCGTGTAAAAATGAGAAATTTATAGTAGAATGGTGTATCATTTAGTTTAGAATATTTAATAACTTATATAATAACTTCGGAGAAATATGGTGATAGTGTGACACAGCGTAGTAGTCAGCGCACAAAAAAGCGTGACAAGAAAGCGCCAATCTACTCAGTTGTTGATTTAGAAACGACCGGAACGAATGTTAATCATGGTGATCGAATCATTCAAATCGGTTGTGTTCTCGTTCAAGATGGCGAAATCATAAATCACTTTGAAACAAAAATAAATCCACGAGAGAAAATTCCTCGTTCAATTGTTCAATTAACAGGAATTGAAGATAAAGACGTACGAAAAGCACCTTTATTTGAAGACATTGCTGGAACTATTTATAGCTTGCTGGCGGAAACGACCTTTGTGGCTCACAATGTTAATTTTGACTTTCCTTTCCTAAATGCAGAATTAGAGCGAGCTGGATATCCTTCATTGTCAATTCCAGCAATCGATACTGTGACCCTTAGTCAGATTCTTCTTCCTACTGCAAAGAGTTTCCGTTTACGAGATTTAACTAGTTCGTTGCACATTGAGCATGATCACCCTCATAGTGCAGTGTCAGACGCTGAGGCAACAGCAGACTTACTTAATGATTTGTTAAAACGAATTCAAGAATTACCAACGCTTACGCTTGAAAAGATTACTCAGTTGAAGCTCAACTTACCTCAGCAAACAGCCGGGGTTTTTGATGCTGAGTTACAGCGTCGACGTAAATCGCCTCAGCCATTAAGCGAAGAGCTGTATGTCTCCCACGGAATTGTTCTTCATAAATCGCGGCCAATCACTGCTAATAGTCAGCGGGAAAAGTATAAATATCCTTCCACTAAAAAGGCAAAGGAAAAGCTATATGGAGATACGTTGAGACTACGGTCTGTTCAAGCAAAAATGATGAACAGCATTTACAATAATTATACTCATGATGAACCCCAAAATATGATTGTTGAGGCTGGAACTGGAGTAGGGAAGACATTGGGCTACCTTTTTCCGCTAAGTTATGTTGCATATCCTGATAAGAAGATTGTCGTCAGCACAGCAACCAATATCCTCCAGCAACAAATTATTGATACATCAATCGCGCAACTAAACAAGGTGTTGCCTTTTAAAATGAATAGTGTGATTATCAAGGGAAACGCTCATTATATTGATATTGCCCGTTTTGTTCATTCCTTAAGTGTGATTGAAGATTCGAAGCTTGTTCAGTTGTTAAAAGCTAAAATTTTAGTATGGCTGCTTTCAACGCAAAGTGGGGACCTTGATGAACTTAATTTAAATTCTCAGCAGTCGCCATACTTTACTGAAATTCGGCATCAGGGTATTCGGAGCTTGAATCCAGCAAATGCCTTTTACCATGATGATTTTCTCATTCGGCGGGAAAAGCGGCTTCATCAAGCAGATATTATTATTACGAATCATGCATACTTGGTTGCTCATGCCCAGGAATTAGGGGATGGGACTCGCCGCCCATACTTAGTAATCGATGAAGCTCAGCACTTAAGCGAAAGTATCTTAAAACGATCACGGCGAACATTTAATTTTCAAAAATTGCGCACAGCAATTCATATAATGTCTGGGTTAGTTAATAATGGCAATGACCGGAACTTAACCGATATTTTCGCCGAACAGGCACTAGGTAGTTATAATGTTGAATTGCTTCGTGGCGACCTCAATGCAGTAGAAGAAGCGGTTGACCTTTTCCAGCAAGCCCTTTACCGTGAATATATGGCAAGTGCTACTGGTAATCCTGATAATGAATTAATTGAACAACCACTGCAAAATGATCAAGTGATGTCTCTTTTAGATATTAGTGGGCCCGTGATGATGAAGCTAGAGCAAGCATTGAGCAATGTGCAGCTTCATTTTTCTGCCCTCAGCCATCTGTTTAGCAGTCAGCCAGACCGGTGGTTATTAAGTGATCGTTACCTCATGAGCCAATTTCAAAGTCAACTTGCAAAATTAAGTGAAGCCGATCAGACACTAAATGAATTTAATGAAACGCTTCAGCAACAGGGAGAGGCCGCTGCTTTTTGGATTACCATTCGCCAATCAAGTGAACAAAGCGCCTTACAGCTTAGTGGGGGACTATTGGAAGCAACGCATTACCTCACAAAAAATGTTTATCCATATTTTGCTCAACCGTTATTTGTGGGGGCGACATTGTTTACATCGCCACGGTCGCCGTACCTTTACCACCAGTTAGATTTAGAGCGCAATAATACTTTAACGCGCCGCTTTGCATCCCCGTACAATTACAAACAGGATGCTAAATTATTGATTGCAGAAGATGCCCCAGTACCCAGTGCGCAAAATAATAGTGACTATATTAAATATCTCAGTGATACGATTTACCAACTAACGAAGAATGCTGATTATCAGACAATGATTTTATTCAACTCATTGGTGATGATTGAGCAGGTATATAGCCAACTTCGCGAAACGGATCTGTTTGATCAGCGGGATATTTTAGCCCAGGGGATTACGGGTAATCGTGATAAAATCTTAAAACAGTTTAGTGGCGGAAAAAATTCGATCCTTCTTGGTGCTTCTAGTTTTTGGGAAGGGATAGACTTACCAGAGTCTGCCCTTGAACTCTTAATCATTACGCGGTTGCCGTTCGATTCACCTGATGAAATAATGAATCGGGCTCATAATAAGTTACTCCAGCAACAGGGTAAAAATCCGTTTTATCATTCAGAACTGCCAAAAGCAACGATGCGGTTACGTCAGGGGATTGGACGATTGTTACGGACGGAAGATGATCATGGGGTGGCAGTAGTTCTTGATCCGCGACTGCAGACAAGGCGGTATGGAAAGACGATTTTGAGTAGTCTGCCCCTTGATTTACCGGTTAATAGCAAAAAAACTGCTGAATTGATTTCAATTACTCAGAAGTTTTTACAAAATGGTAAAGAGGACAAAGTTAATTAAACTTTATCAACTTTTAATTACTGATTTCTGGTATAATCAAAAACAATTGCCATATAAGAATCTAATAAACTAAAGAGATAAGAGGGAAAAGATATGCAAAGTCGGCGTGAAGTTCAGCGTGAACAGAGTCGAGGTTCCTCAATGCGGACAATTCGTAACCTTTTGATTGCGATTTTACTAATCTTATTAATAGTGTGGAGCGTTTTTGCTGTTAGCAATCAGCCACGAAATTCAGCACGACGGCAGACGATTTTACTTGCCGAGAAATATGCTCATCTTCGGTCTCCTGACCAATTTTATATTTATAATCGGGAGAATACTTACTATACGATTAGTGGTAAGAATCAGCAAAACCAACCGATTCTGGTTATGGTTCCCCAACATGGTGGCAAGATTAGGGTCCTAAAACAATCGAGTGGGATTACTGCTGCAAGAGCACGGGCGATGACAAAATCAAATCGCAATCCGCGTGAAATTTTAAAAGTTGCTCCTGGGGTATTTAATGATAAGACTGTCTGGGAAGTAACATATCGTAATCAAAAAGGAAATCTCTGCTATGATCTGATTAATTTTAAGACTGGACAATATGTTCAAAATATTAATAATCTTTAATAAAAGCTGAAACTAATAGAGGCTGTGATTACTCAGTCTCTTTACTTTTGCAAAAATATTTTGTTAAGAGAGGGGCTGATTAAATGACAGATGCAAGCCTTTTACAGCATTACTTGCAGGCGGGAGAAACAAATATAAGCAACTTATTGCTCTATCATTATAAAGAACTGGGGATGACAACTTCTCAATTTGTCTTATATCTTCAGTTTAAATCTTACCAAGATCGGGGAATAATGAATCCGGATGTTCGCACAATTGCAAAGAACTTAGGAACAAAAGAGCGGCAGGTGTTTGAACAGCTTCACCAGATGATGACAAACCATCTTGTTGAACAGAAGATGCGAAAAATGGAAGATGGCAAAGAAGATGCAATATATGATTTTTCGCTCCTTATCAACAAATTAGCATTGCTCAATGAGAATGACCAAGCGGCAACGGTTAAGGTTGAAAATACTAATAATCGGGTTGAGACATTTAATCAGCTAGAAGCCGAATTTGGCCGGCCCCTCTCATCAATGGAATTGCAAATTGTTAATGACTGGTTGGATAAGGATAATTATTCAGCAATAATGATTAAACTTGCTTTACGGCAGGCAGTAATGAATAGTGCGCTAAATCTTCAATATATGGACCGGATTCTACAAAGCTGGGATCGTCAGGGATTACGGACA